>CAYSPN010000105.1:0-4096 GCA_964432895.1 uncultured Candidatus Kuenenia sp. | reverse complement strand
AGGCCTCCTGCACCCGCAAACCGAAGCCCTCGATCAGCCTCGCGTCGGCAGGCACATTGTCGCCGGCTTCGAGTGCGATACGGTCTCCGGGCACGAGTTCACGGGCCGGCAGCTGCTCCAGCTCCCCATCGCGCATCACCTTCGCCAGCGGCGCCGACATCCGCTGAAGCGCCGCCATCGAACGCTGCGCTCGCTCCTCCTGGAGAAACCCGATGATCGCATTCACGACCACGATCGCGAGGATCGCGGCCGTGTCTGCCCAGTCGCCCATCGCCCCGGCGATCAGCGCCGCCACGAGCAGGATCCAGATCATGAGTTCCTGAAACTGTCGCAACAGCTTCCACCACCACGCCTCTGGTGGTGGCTCACGGAGCGTGTTGAATCCGAACGTGTCGTGGCGACGGCCTGCTTCCACGCTGTCAAGCCCGTGGTCGAGGCTGGCGTTGAGCCGCCCGGCCGTCTCCTCCAGCGAAAGTGAGTGCCAGAGAGCGGCCGTGTGGTCGCGTTGGATCGACACCGCGTTGTCCGACACTGGCTTCATGAGAGATGAAAGACGAGGACCAGGGCGCCGCCGATAACCAGGATCACGAGCAGGGCGTCGGGCTCGATGACCGGCAGCCGCCGCTCCGCATGATAGAGCTGCCCGAGAACGGCGATCGCCGTGGCCACGATCACGGCGAAGGCAGTGACGGCATGGGTGGGCGACACTGCCTCGAACAGGCTGCCCGGACACACTGCGTCGAGCGGCACGAACATGATCATATTGAACGCATTGCTGCCGAAAACATTGCCGATCGCGAGATCAACTGCACCGAGACGAACGGCGGCCAGCGAGGCGACGAGTTCCGGCAGCGACGTGGTGAGAGCCACGAGCGTCGTACCCACGAACGTCCCCCCGAGGCCTGAGCGGTCGGCGAGGTCGGCAGCCACCGCCGCCAGTCGCGGCCCAGCCGTGACGAGCACCGCGGCCGCGACGAGGAATGTCGCCGCAGGTCTCCAGATCCCCCCTCGCTTCTCGGAGATCTCATCCGCGGCGAGCCTCGCCGAAATCCGCTGGTCGATGAACAGCATCCGGGCGCCGAGCAGGTAGGCCGTGAGTATCGCCCATGACCAGCCGCCGATGCTACACAAGCTGACTGCGGGCAGTTTGCCCGCAGTCAGGATAGCGCAGCCCGCCAGCCCCGTGACCGCAATGGCAAGCGTCGCCGAGAGCGCGTGCGAGGCCGCCTCACGGGAGAGCATTTTCCGGCCGTTTCGGAGGCACAGGTCGATGCCCGCGAGGATCAACAGGTTCATAAGGCTGCTGCCGAGGAGATCGCCCGCGGCAAGGTCGGCGTGCCCGGCCCGCACCGCTGCAATGTCGACCGAGAGTTCAGGCAGCGAGGTTGCCGCCGCCAACAGGATGCTCCCGACGAGCAGCCTGCCAAGTTTGGTTAATTCGGCGATCGCGTCAGCTGCTCGGGCAAGCGCAACACCGGCGCCCGCAACGACTGCAGCAAGCAACAGAAACTGCAGAACAAGAGTGGTCATGGGTTGCACTCGGCGGTTGGCAACGAGGACCATACGGCCATGCATCTTACGCCGCAGCCCATGCTGCCGCGCAGTTCGCCGCCGTTCGGGCCACAGTGGTTGCCCCACGAACAGGACGGAGTGCGAAGAAGAACACCGGCTGTCCGTTTCCCAACATCCGCCCTTTTTCACGCGGTAGTTGAAACCTCGCCGGGAGCCCAAGGCCCACACGAAGAATGGAGATGTCACGAGCGGCGCGGCCTGCTACTGACCGGCTCGACGATTTCCCGCTTCCCCAACAAGTGACGGGCGTGGAGTGTGGTGGAGGTGCGCAAGCCTCGCTGCAGGGACGCCCGTCGCTTTTCCCACGCAAGTGGGTGCACCTGGCTTTCATCAGTGCGTTCTTGGCGGCACGGCGTGATCCTTCCGCATCTCATCATGCCCGTTCTCGATAAACTTGCCCACGACATCAGCGTGAGCCTGGATGAGAGACACCACGTACGGGTCGTCGGATGTCTCGGTCACCCGGACACCCTTTTCGATGTCGGCAATCACCATACGGATCTTGTCAGCGTGACGAAACACCTCCCGAAACAAGGGATCGCGCAGGTGTATGCCTCGCCCCTCTTTGACACGGGCATGCATGGCTGCGACATGGGTCCGAATGCCCGCCGCCACTTCGGGATCGTCGGACTTCGTAATGGTCTCCACGCCATTGGGAAGCCGCTCGATCGTTCGGCTGATCTTCGCCCGGTTGTCCACCAAGTAGTGAAACCACTTGCTGTCTTCGATGAACCTAGGGTCACCCCACTGACCGCGGCCACGACCTCGCGCAAGGCCTGGTTGAGCTGCCGCAGGCTCTTCCTGAGTCGCGGCGGGTGGCTGCTCTTCCGCCTGAACATGCCAACCAACGACTGCGACCCCAAGAGCAAACACGACGACTGTCGGTTTCATGGTGCGCCCCATGTTTTCGAGGAAGGAATCGCCACCCTGCGAAGGCTGACGATAGCGGCCTGCCCTTGTATCGCATTATTAACCCAGCGATCCTCGCAAGGCCATCGGCATGGTTCACCTCGCCAGGACATTCAACACCGTCGGTGTGAAGCGGGTGTGCCGGCCACGTCGTCGGGATGAAGTGTCTCGTGATGGCGTCGGATGGACAACGCCCTCCGACGCCGAGGTCAACGCCACTCTCGCCTCTACGCATACCATTCGCCTCTATTTCGAGAGGTCTGCCATGTGGGCTATGCGCACGGTATCCAAACAAACACAGATCCTGCGACAGCTATCGCTCATCGCGATCGTGTTCGCCCCGGTTTGTGCTATCGCTGAAACGGAGCAGCCGCGCCGCTGCGTTAGGATAGACGTATTTGCGGAGGGGCAGGACGCTGTCACGGAAGCAACGCTCAAGGGCGTGGGCGAACTCGCTGCCACCCGAGATGGCATCGTCGTGGTGCGGCGGTTTCCCGCCATCAGCGAGAGCGATCGCAACGATCTCCACAGGCTCGCGAAGCGGCACGGATTCGATCCGAAGCACCTGCCTGTTTTCTCCTTTTGCGACGTCGTCATCGCGCGTGGCTGTGAGGCGAAAGAGCTCGTCGCGAGCATTCAGCAGACGCTGCAGTTCACCGTCTTTACCCGCGAAGGCTGCGCACGATGCACTCGCGCCAAGGCCTGGCTTGCCGACGTCGCCAGCCGGTATCCGGCATTCGACATATCGACGTCTGACATCGCACGCGACGGCGGTGCCAGATCGCTTCTGGCAGACTTGGTCCAACGGCACAAAGTCGCAGCCGCGAGCGTACCTATTTTTTCCTTCGGCGGCCGCCTCGAGGTCGGGTTCGACCGAGCCGAGACGACGGGCCGCCGACTGGAGGCGATACTCGAAGGCTGGACAGATCCGTGTCCGGCCCGAGTTGACGGCAGCGACGACGAACCACCGTCCTCGCCAGGGGCACCGATCGAGCTGCCGTTTCTTGGGCCTGTTGATCCCGCCACGCTTGGCATGCCGCTGTTCACGCTCGTCATTGGTCTCGTCGACGGATTCAACCCGTGCGCAATGTGGGTGCTCCTGCTTTTGCTGTCAGTGCTCGTCAATCTTCGAGATCGAACACGGATGCTTGCCGTGGCGGGCACGTTCGTGCTCGTCAGCGGTGTGGCGTATCTCGCCTTCATGGCCGCTTGGCTCAATATCTTCATGTGGATCGGCTATCTGCGGCCGGTCCAGGTACTCCTGGGCCTGACGTCGCTGTGTGTCGGATTCGTGCACATCAAGGACTTTTTCGCCCTCCGTTCGGGCCCGACGCTGTCGATTCCCGCTGCTGCGAAGCCCGGCATCTACGACCGGATGCGACGAATCGTGACCGCCGAGAATCTCCCCGCCGCCGTCACGGCCGCCTTTGTGCTGGCGGTGCTCGTCAACATCGTGGAATTGCTCTGCACCGCGGGCCTGCCGGCGCTCTACACGGAGATTCTCTCTCAACACCGCTATAGCCCGGCGACACGGTACAGCTATCTCGGGCTCTACATCGCAGCCTATATGTTCGACGACATGATCATGGTTGGCATCGCGGTGGCGACACTGTCC
>CAYSPN010000104.1:0-7033 GCA_964432895.1 uncultured Candidatus Kuenenia sp. | reverse complement strand
GAGGAACGGCGGCCGCTGGGGGCGCACGTGCGTTTCTTCGGCGACGGGTTCGAGAAAACGAAGGTGCTTGATGGACGCCGATATTGGCGGGTGCCGGTGATGGACGGGGAGTTTCTCGTGGAAGAGTCGGTGGGCATAGAGAAGGGGGTCGGCGGCGGAAATTTCATCCTGCAGGGCCGGTCGCTCACCGCTACGCTCGCCGCCGCCAGGCGGGCGGTGGACGCCATCGCAGCCACGCCGGGCACGATCACACCCTTTCCGGGAGGCGTCGTCCGGTCGGGCAGCAAGGTCGGATCGCGGTACGAGTCCCTCCGTGCCTCGACCAATGAGGCGTTCTGCCCTTCTCTCGTGGGCCGTGTTGAAACGAGCCTCGTGGACGGGGCCACCTGCTGCCTCGAAATCGTCATCGATGGCATAGACGAGGCCTCGGTGGCGGAAGCGATGGTGGCCGGGATCCGCGCGGCCGTCGGCCCCGATCTCGTTGCCGTCTCGGCAGGCAACTATGGCGGGAAACTGGGCAAGTTCCACTTTCATCTCCGCCAGCTTCTCAGTCCTTCCTGAACTGCCAGGCTCCTGCGAATGGGCTTTCGTGCAGTCGATCGGGTGTGGTACTTCCCCGAGATTCATCCTCCGGGGACCAGCCGATGCAAGAACCCGCGCACGAACCTGATCGCACTTCACGACAAGATCTCGTTGTTGCTCAACGGCACTCGAGCCTCCCGATGCTGCTGGGGGCCGTCCTCTGCGCCGCCACAGGCTTTGGCCTCGTGTGGGCAATGGGCATCGGCCGCTCCACGGATGGCATTGAAACAGCACACCCGGCGCAGACCGCAATGCCGATGGTTGCCCCCGGCGAGCCGCCTGTTGCCTTTGCCCCCGATGAGACGACAACGCCGGATGGCGGGCTTTCGATGTCGCAGTCGGATGCCCAGCCCGGAGAACCGAGGCCGTTTCCTGCCGCCACGAGCGAAGGCGATGCCCCGCGTGCCATGAACGAACGCGGCTGGCGACAGCCCGAGGCACCAGTTGCGAGCCCAGCGGTGATCGACCGCTATCCAACCCGACCGGCGACGCTCGAATCGACTGAATCTCCGTTACCCATGCCAGCCGCACAGGACGGCCGCACGTCGCGGTTCGCACCTCCCGGCCGCTTCCCCGGCACCGGCGCTGAGCCGATCCGTTTGGCATCCGCGGAGTCGGCTTCGCTCGAACAGCAGCCCTCATCAGATCAGGTCGACGCCCCTGCTCCGGTCGATGCAGAGCCGTCGACCGGCCTCGCAAACCCGGCCGAGGAAATCGTCTCCAGCGGCGATGCCCCTCTGCCCGGAACGCTGACTCCTCAGCCAAGGACGACGCCCGAGGCCGATCTGCTCGCCCCCGCACCGACCGACGCGACAGAGCCTGCAGACGCAGCCGCAGCGATCCCCGTCGCTTCAGCACCACCGGAACCAACCCGTCAACGGTCGGCCCTCGGCAGCGATCTGCCGCCTCCGGCGCCGACGCCACCCCTGCCCCCAGCAGCCGCTGCGATCACGGCGGATCCGGCCGTCGGGTCACGTGCATTCACCTCCTCCGACATTGCGCCCCCGGCCAGCTTCCGGCCGGCGGCGGCCGCTCCGGCGGCGCCCCACGCCCCGGTCTCGTCCCCAGCACCCGTAATCGGTGCCGCTGCCTCCAACCCGTTCGCGAGTGCGCCTCCGATGGGCCCGCCCCAATCGCCCCAGGCGCCCGTCCCCGGCGATGATCGCAGCGGGTACCCGGGCCCCGCCGCCGCCGGCCCGGGAGCCACGGCAACTGGGCAGGGACGCCCGGGCCCGATGCAGCTTGAAGGCCTCCAGACGCCGCAGCTGGCAGTGGAAAAGCGCGGGCCGCGTGAAATCCAGGTGGGCAAGCCGGCCCGCTATGAAATTCTTGTGCGAAACGTCGGCAACGCGACTGCCCAGGACGTCACGCTTCGCGATGCCGTACCCTACGGAACGACCCTTATCACCACGACGCCGCCGGCCAGCCCGGCAGGCTCCGGCCCCAATGCCGTCCATGGCACCGCCACTGCGGCCGAGTTGGTCTGGCCACTTGGCGTCCTCCCCCCGGGAGGTGAGGCCCGCGTGTCGATGGAAGTGATGCCGCAGATCGAGGGCGATATCGGCAGCGTGGCCAGCGTCAGCTTTCGTACAGACGCCTCGGTCCGATCGCGGGCCACGAAGCCAGACCTGAAGCTTGAGGCATCCGAGACCAAGGCCGTGAGGATCGGGGGTGAGGTGAAGCTCTCGCTCAAGGTCAGCAACCCCGGCACCGGCGTCGCCACCGGCGTGGTGCTCGATGGCATGCTACCCGACGGGGTTTCGCACAGCGCCGGCCGCGAAGTGGAATTCGATGTCGGCCAGTTGCGGCCCGGCGAATCGCGGACGATCGATCTCGTTCTGGGCTCCACCGGTCCAGGCGTGCACATGGCCCGCTTCGCCGCCCGGGCCGATGGTCGGCTCGAGGTTGAGCAGCCGGTGCGGATTGAAGTCACGGCCCCGACGCTCGAACTGTCGGCCGAGATGCCGTCACGGCGTTACCTGCAGCGGCCCGCGACCTGCGTGCTGTCGATGGTCAACGCGGGCACGGCGACGGCGCGGGCCGTGGAACTGGTCGCCCAGTTGCCTCCGGGGATGAAGTTCGTGCGGGCCAACCATGCCGGCTGGTACGAGGAACGTTCGCACCGCGTCCTCTGGAATCTGGAAGAACTGCCGGCGGGCGAGACAGGAACCGTGGAGATGGTGCTGATGCCGGTCGATCTCGGGCCGCAGAAGATCGTCGCGGCGGCACGGAGCAGCGATGGGCCTTCGGATCAGGCAGCGCACACCGTCGAGGTTGAAGGCCTGGCCGCGCTCTTCTTCGAGGTCACCGACAGCGAAGACCCGATCGAGGTGGGTGGCATGACGGAATACATCGTCCGCATCGGCAACCAGGGGACGAAGGCCGCCAGCGGCGTGCGGCTCACCGCCACACTGCTGGGCGATCTCGAACCGGTCGATGCCAAGGGACCAGCGGCCCACCGCGTTGAAAACCTCGCCGTCGTCTTCGAACCACTCGCGAAGCTCGCCCCCACCGAGGAAGCCGTGTTCCGAGTCCGCGTCCGCGGCCGCCGCGAGGGAGACCAGCGGATGCAGGTGCAACTGGTGAGCGACGACCACCCCGCGCCGATCACGAAAGAAGAGATCACGCGGGTCTACGCCGACCGTTAGCAGGCCGGGCGGCCGTATTCACGAAAAACACGACCGTATGTCCGGGTTGCCCGGTGGGCCGGGGTTGTCCGTGCCCCGTCGCCGGACGTTCGCTATGGCCCTCCTGGCCTTCGCTCACTCGATGCTGACTGCGCTCCGCCATCCTGGCTGCGCTGGTCAGCAACGCCGGCTCTCGGGACACGGACAACCCCTCGCGCATCCTGCGAAGCAGGACTAAGCGAGGGCGGGGAGCCCGCCCGGCGACGCCCGGATCACGCCCGCAGCACCGCACCGCACTGCCTGCCGCAGGCCGCCACCACCGCGTCGACCGTGCGGTTGGCCTCCTCACCGGAGAGCGTGCCCGTGCTGCTTCTCAGCCGCAGCGACACGACGAAGCTCTTCTTCCCCGCGCCGAGCCGCTCGGCGTCGGTCCAGACCTGCACGAGCCGGTATTCCTCCAGCAGCACGCCGGCACCGTCGTCAATCGCCGTCGCAAGGTCGCCCCACGGCACCGTCTGATCCACGATCAGGTTCACATCCCGCTCGATCGCCGGGAAGTCACTGGGTCGGCATCGGGCCGGCTCCACGCCGACGGCGAACTCCAGGCGATCCAGCCGGAGTTCCGCGGCGACGACCGGCCCCTTGAGGCCGGCGGCAGCGAGCGCCGCAACAGCGACCTCTCCGATCACGCCCACCCGCTCGACGGGAAGGCCTGGCCGCTCGAGCATGATCTCGGCGGCCCGCCCGTTCGCGAACAGGTTGAGGACGATAGGGCGGAAGACCACGCGCAGCCCGCTGGCGGCACGGGCTGTTATCCCAAGATGCTCGAGCACCGCCTCAGCCAGCCCCTTGCCGGCAGCGAAGCTGTCGCCCATCACAAACGAGACGAGCAGAGGCTCCTCCACCGGCGACGCGGGGATTGAGCCACTGCCCGATGCCTGCCCGGCGGCCGTGGCGGGCCGTGCCAGATAGCCGCGGGCCGTCTCGAAGAGGTCAGGACGCTGGGCACCGACGGCCATGTTGATCGCGCGGGCCTCCAGCAAGCTCGGCAGGAGCGTGCGGCGCAGGCGATCGGCCCCGCGCACGAGCGGTGGCGCACAGAGCAGCGGCGGCATGTCACTCCACGGGCTGGCCATGGCTTCGAGCGACTCGCCGACCACGCTCCGCGTCATGGCCTCGCAGAAGCCTGCCGCCACGAGCACTTCGGCCGCCCGCCTGAGCGTCCGCTCGCGGGACGACTCAGCCACCGGCCGCGCGGCGATCGGCTCGTTTTCAGGCACCCGGTCATAGCCCTCGATCCGGGCGATCTCCTCCACGAGGTCGATTTCCCGTGAGCAGTCGCGCCGCCACGTGGGCGCCCGCCAGCGGGATCGGTCCGCGTCAACCGTCTCGGCGACGAAGCCCAGCCCGCGGAGGATCTCCTGTTGCCGGTCGGCGGGGATATCGATTCCCAGCACCTCGGTGACGCGGCCGTGTCGCAGGGATATCGTCGCGGGATTCGTTTTCAAGTGCCCCGCCTCCACGACACCTTGGCACACCTGCCCGCCAGCAATCTCCACGATCATGGTGGCCGCGCGGCGGCTGGCCCAATCAACGGCTGCGGGATCGGGCACCCGCTCGAATCGATACGATGACGCACTCGCCAGCACGAGCCCCCGCGCGGCGGCACGCACCGAGAGCGGCGCAAACTGCGCCGATTCGAGCAGGATATCGGTCGTGTCGGAGGATATCTCGGTGCCGGCATCCCCCATCACCCCGGCCAAGGCGACAGGCCCCTCCGCATCGGCAATCACGCCCATGACGTCGGTGAGGGTGTATGTCTTATGGTTGATGGCGGTGAACGACTCGCCGGCGACGGCCCGCCGCACGCTGATCCTCCGGCCCCGGATCCTGGCGAGATCGAAGGCGTGGAGCGGCTGTCCGCATTCGAGCATCACGTAATTGGTGACGTCGACGACATTGTTGACGCTGGCCATTCCCACAGTGGCGAGTCGGTCGACGAGCCACTGCGGGCTCGGGCCCACCCGCACGCCCTTGATCACCCGCGCCGAATAGAACGGACAGATCTCGGGGCTCTGGATCCCGACGGCGATGTCCGCTGACGCTGGGGCAGCGGCCTCCTGCGGGCGGGGATCGGGTATGTGAAGCGGTCGGCCGAAGAGGACGGCGGCCTCACGAGCCACGCCGATGTGCCCGAGGCAGTCGGGGCGGTTGCTCGTCACCTCGATCTCGATCGCCGTGTCGGCCCCGACCGTCGACGTCGACTCGTGATTGAGTCCGGAGAGCAGGAGCCGCTCGACAAGTGCCTCGGTCGACACGGGCAGGCTCACATACTCGGACAGCCAGTTCGTGGAGATGATCATGGGCTTTTGTCCCCTCTCGGGTGAACACTGCGGCAGACGGGTCGGTGGACAGGATCAGCGAAAGGCCTGACGGCGACCGCGGCTCAGAACTGCCGCAGGAAACGCACGTCGTTGCGATAGAAATCCCGGATGTCGGCCACTCCATACCGTCGGGCCGCGATCCGCTCGACACCCAGGCCAAACGCGAAGCCCGACACACGGTCGGGGTCGTAACCGACCGCCGCGAGCACGGCGGGGTCGACCATGCCGGCTCCGCCCATTTCGATCCAACGGCCGCCCCATTCCATGTCGAACTCGACGCTCGGCTCGGTAAAGGGAAAGAACGACGGCCGGAACCGAACGTGCACGTCGCCGCCGAGGAAGCTCGAGGCGAGCTGCCGGAGCACGCTCTTTAAGTGGGCCATGGTCGTGCCCGGCTCGATGAGCAGCCCCTCCACCTGATGAAACATCGGGTAGTGGGTGGCGTCGGCGGTGTCGGGCCGATAGACCCGTCCCAGCGAAACGATCCGCAGCGGCGGCTTGCGGTTTTCCATGACGCGGATCTGCACCGTGCTCGTCTGCGACCGCAGCAGGAGCGGGTCGGCACCGCGTGCCACCGCCAGATAGAAGTTGTCGAGCGGATCACGGGCCGGATGCTCGGCAGGAATCGCAAGGGCCTCGAAATTATGCCACTGGTCCTCGACCTCGGGCCCGTCGACGCTTTCAAAGCCCAGGCGGGCCATGATCTCCTGCACGCGGCGGATCGTCTGCGTGATCGGATGGACATGGCCCAACCGCACCGGTTCGCCGGGCAGGGTCACGTCGATCGCATCGGCCGTAGCCGCCGCACCATCCACGCCGGCGACGCCACCTCCGGCCAGCCGTTCCTGGACCGCACCAAAAAGTGCCGTCACCTCTGTCTTGGCATCATTGAAATGCCGACCGCCGGCGGGTCTGTCACCGGAAGCGAGGCCTGAGAGGAGTTTTTGGATCGCCTTCAGACGCCCGCTCCGGGCGCCGAGAAACTCAATCCGTGCCTGCTCCAATGCGGCGCCGTCGGCCACACCACCAATGGCGGTGGAAGCGGCTTCGCGAAACGACGTGAGTTCCGCCAGAAACGACTCGATCGCGACAGCCTCTCCGGCAGGCTTGCCGCCCGCAGTCTGGGCCTCGGCGAGAGCCGCATCGTCGCGGCCTTTGGAGACAGTCACGGCACTACGCGACCGCAGCCGGCTCCGGCAGTCCAAGGGCCTTTCGCGCTGCATTCACCACGGCATCGAAGCCGGTGGGGTCCAGCACGGCCATCTCGGACAGCGTGCGGCGATCGAGTTCCGACCCGACCTTCTCGAGACCGGCGATGAACTGGCTGTACCGCAGACCACGCTCGCGGCAGGCGGCATTGATCCGCACGATCCAGAGGCGACGGAAGTCACGCTTCTTCCGCCGACGGTCACGCCGGGCATACACGCCGGCGCGGATGAT
>CAYSPN010000103.1:0-4248 GCA_964432895.1 uncultured Candidatus Kuenenia sp. | reverse complement strand
GCCCGAGATTGCCGACGTCATGGATCTCTGCCTTTCCTGCAAGGCCTGCAAGAGCGAGTGTCCATCCAACGTCGACATGGCCCGGCTGAAGGCCGAGTGGCAGCAGCACCTGCACGACACGCATGGAGTGCCCCTGCGGAGTCGGATGATCGCCGGTTCGGCTGCCGCGATGCGGTGGGCGAGCCTCGCGCCGTGGGCCTACAACTTCGCCGTGTCGGCGCCGGGCGTGTCACAGGTGCTCAAGCGGTTTATGGGCTTCGCGGCCGGCCGTTCGCTGCCGCACCTGCATCGCACGACGCTCACGGCGTGGCTCAAGCGGAGAGGGAAAAGCGGACCGGCACCGTATCGTTCGGCAGATGATGGGCCGGTCTACGCATCTCCCTTGCTGGCGCTGCGGGCTTGGATAGATGGGGGTTCTTATGCAAGCCCGAAGCGCAAGCGAGGGAATTCTTCGCCGCAGAATCCCCAAATGGAATCGGGACAGTCGACGTCTGCGTCGCACGGCTCGCCCGTCCCCGCGAACGGCCGCGTGCACCTGTTCGTGGATGAGTTCACCGACACGCTCGACGTGCCGCTGGGCATGAAGGCCGTGGAGCTGCTCGAGGCGCTCGGCTACGAGGTGGTGGTTCCCCGCCACGTCGACAGTGGCCGGGCGCAGCTGTCGAAGGGGCTCGTGCGGGAGGCCCGCGACCTGGCGGCCAGGAATGTCGAGCTGCTCGCCGACGTGATCACCGACGACGCGCCATTGATCGGCATCGAGCCCTCGGCGATCCTCGGCTTCCGCGACGAGTATCCCGATCTCGTTCCGGAGCGGCTGGCCGCGGCCGCGAAGCGGTTGGCATCCCGCACGTTCCTCATCGACGAGTTCCTCGCCCGGGAGGCGGCCCTCGGCCGGATCACGGCGGCGTCATTCACCGACCAGCCGAGCCGGATCAAGCTCCACGGCCACTGCCATCAGAAGGCGCTCTCCTCACTTGCCGCCACGGTGCAGTCGCTCTCGCTGCCGCGGAACTTCTCGGTCGAGACGATTCCCAGCGGCTGCTGCGGCATGGCGGGATCATTCGGCTACGAGCGGGAGCATTTCGAGCTGTCGATGCAGATCGGCGAACTGGTGCTTTTTCCTGCGGTGCGCAACTCTGCCGCCGACGTGATCATCGCCGCCCCGGGCACGAGCTGCCGCCATCAGATCAAGGACGGCACCGGCCGCACAGCCCTGCACCCGGTCGAGATCCTGCACGCGGCGCTTGCGTGATTCGAAAACGGGACGGACCTCGTTTCGACGTCCCAGAAGGTGCGATACGAGTTGGTTTTGGCTCAAGGCGTTCGAGCCGTGGCCACACGTTTTGACGACTGGGAGCACTATGAAGTTGACTGTTCTTCATGAACGTTTGAAGTGCCCCATCCAAGCCCGCAGCGCAAGCAAGGGAAAACGCGACCCATCACCCAGAAATCAGGCCCGGAGTCCCTCGCTGGCACGTCGGGCTTGGATGAAAAAGGCAACGACGCGAAGTCTCTCATGTCAACGATTGGCTGCTCCCAGTAGTACCTTGTGGAATCCGCATCGGTCCAGCCGCCGCGTGGCCATCGTGGCTCAGGAAGCCCCCGAGGGCCTGCCGGATCGACCGATATGGGCCGTGCCGTGCCGCCGCGCCGACGCTGTTTCGGCAAAGGCGGTCAGGCAGTTCCAGGTGACGGCCAGCGCCGCCCCGGTCAAATAGCCGACGGCGGCCGTGAGCCCGATCAGCATGCCGGCGGAGGCGAGATCGAATGCCCCCATGGCGGCATCCGACCGCATGAAATGCAGCCGGAAGACGAAGTCATAGAGCGGCTGCGCCAAGCCGAAAGCCGCCAGCACCGCCCAGATGGCATGCCACGCCGCGAGTACCCCAGCCAGGGTCAGGCCCGCTCGATTCACCGGAACGTATCCCATGATCTCACCCTCTTTTCGTAGTCGATCTTTGTCGAACAAAGGGAATGCGATCCGTGCAGGACATTCTGGCCGCCACGTGGGTGCCCGGCCATCCGATGCTACGGCTGTCGATTCCGCGAAGGCCAGCGGCGGGCGTTGGTTGCTGAAAAACCAGCTGGACAGAAAGGCAAACGGCGGATGTACTGAAAGGGGAGACAGTTCTTTTCGATTTCTCACGGCATTGGTGACAGCAACCCCGATGACACGGCGAGACCGCGGTCGTCGATGAGATTCACCCAGCCGGTCACCATGCCCTCTGGCCGTGGGAGCGTGGCGGTGAAGCTGTTGACTGCCCCCGTCTCGGCCGGCTTGGCCGCCACGGGCACGTCCATGACCGTGTATTTCACCTTGGGCCAGTCGGTCCGTTTGCCGGGCGGCTCGAACGTCATCTCGGCCTGTGGCAGCGTCGCATAGACCCACTGCGCCTTCGCGATCGGCGGTCCGCCCGTCCAGGTGACTTCGACGCTGGCGGGTCGCCACTGCGTGCCGGTGATGCGGGCCAGTGGCGGCGCGGCTCGGGTCACCGCGTCGGCGAAGGCGTAGATCTCGCCGACCTGCTTCTCGTCCCAGATGTGGCCGTGTCCGAGCGTCGGCGAGATCGTCATCCAGGAATGCGGGGCGGTCGACCGAAACGACGCGTTCGTCATCGGGGGCGTGCCGTAGCGGTCGTTGGCGCCATTGATCCAGAGCCACTGGGTTTTGCGCGAGGCGGCGACGGCCGCATAGAAGTTCGCGGGATCCCAGGCCCAGGTTTCCGGCCGCGGCTTCATGAACTCGCACCAGTCGCTGTCGAGATTGAGGAAGCCGCCGATGTATTGAGAGACGACGAACGCCGGCCGGTCGTCGATGCCGCCTGCGATCGTGTTGACGACCGAGCCCCAGGAGATCCCGACCAGGCCGATCCGGGCCGGATCCACCTCGGGCAGCGAGGCCAGCAGCGACACGGCGAGCACCGTGTCGGCCACGGCATGGTAGGGCCACTGCTCTTCGAACGGCCGATCGAAGCAGTCGCCGAAGGCGTTTCCATGCCCCTGGGGGCCGCCGCCCCACTCGTGACCGAGGGTGTCGGTGCGGATCCAGGCCTTGCCCGTTGCGTCCCGCTTGGGGATCTGCCCTTGGAGATCGACGGCGATCGCGGCGTAGCCACGGTCCGTCCACATCTTCACCCAGTCGGCGAAGGCCGAGCCGCCGCCGCCGTGCACAAGCACGACACCGGGAACTTTTTCGTTCTGGTCGGTCGACTTGGCCGGCAGGCCCAGGTAGGCAAACGCCTTCGTCGGCTTACCTTGCAGCGGGAGCGTGTCGATCCAGATCGCCTGCACGCCCTCGACCGCGGCCTCGGTCGCGGGCCGCGTGGCAGGCGGCTTGCCGAGCAGGGCCATGTCCCAGGCCGGGAGTTTCTCAGGCGCCGGCTGCCACGGAGACCGCACGGGAGTGGGAGAACGGGTCTCC
This sequence comes from uncultured Candidatus Kuenenia sp., assembly GCA_964432895.1. Classification (GTDB taxonomy): domain Bacteria; phylum Planctomycetota; class Planctomycetia; order Pirellulales; family UBA1268; genus CAMCQY01. The sequence continues at coordinate 827 of CAYSPN010000103.1, read as the reverse complement.
GTCTCCGCGGCGGGGACTCCGGCCACGATTCCCCAAGCAATCGCGGCAGCGACCGCGACGATCCTTTTCACGGGCATGTGGGATGGCATGCAACAACCTGCTCCAGAGTGTGATCACGTTGGAAGCAAGCTACCGCCGCGCATGCGACTCCCGCCATAGAACGAATGTACGACAAGGAAAAGGTGCCATTTGTGGCCGGCACCTTTTAGCCTTCATTTCGATTTCAATTCGAACGAAAACTCGTTCGGGCCACTAGGTACGACGTCGACGGACAGCGTGCTGTCGGCATGGTAGCGGGCGGGGAGGATCTGAGTTGGCACGGTCTTTGGTGCGGGTATGCCGGGCATCGGCACGCCGGTGAACGGCATCTCCCTGACCACGGAGAACTCGACCCGCCGCTTGCCCGCGGCCGCGACACCTTGAAACCGCCCCTCATGGATAGAAACGCGGTCGATGAGCCCAAGCGCCGGCGATAGAAACAGGATCGCACCGTCTTCCAGGGGAGCGCCGTCGAGCGTCACCGTGCCCGAGACGGGATGCCGCGGTGGCTCCACTCGACCACCTCGTGAACACCCGATGACGATGGCCAGGCAACAAAGGCCAGCAGAGGCCCACTGTGCAAGGAGTCGGCGGCGGGAAACCATGTGGAATGCACCAACTGGGAAAGAAATGGGAAAGGATTTTTCGATTGCACAAGGCAATCACTCAGCCGCAACGGTGCCACCGTCATCGCGGATGGCAAGTTGGGCCAGTGTCTGCATGCTCGTCTGGTCTGGTAGAAACCGGACTGCCCCATCCAGCAGGAGCGCTTGCGCGCCGCCAGGATG
>CAYSPN010000102.1:0-6877 GCA_964432895.1 uncultured Candidatus Kuenenia sp. | reverse complement strand
GCCATTGGCGAGGATATCGTCGTTTTCCTGCAATCCCGGAGGACCATGCCATGGTTGCCACGATCTCACCTTCGACGCTTGCCGATCTTCGTCGCCGCGGCGAGAAAGTGACGCTCATCGATGTCCGGACGCCAGCCGAGTTCGGCGAGGTGCACGTCGACTTCGCCCGTAACATTCCGCTCGATCGCATCGACCCGAAAGAGATCGAGTCGCTCGCCGGCAATCGGCCCGTCTACTTTGTCTGCAAGTCGGGCGGTCGCAGCCAGAAGGCGTGCGAAAAGCTCCTCGCTGCAGGGATGAAAGACATGATCAGCGTCGAGGGCGGCACGGCAGCCTGCGAGTCCGCAGGGGTGCCGGTCGTGCGCGGGCGGAAAGTGATGGCGCTCGAACGGCAGGTTCGCATCGCGGCCGGATCATTGGTGGCCATCGGAGCCGCTCTCGCCGCATTCGGGCCCGACCCGCTGTGGCGACATGTCGGCATCGGACTGGCCGGATTCATTGGTTGCGGCCTTGTGTTCGCCGGTGTCACCGATACCTGCGGCATGGCCATGCTGATCGCGAAGATGCCGTGGAACCAGGCGTGCCGATAGACTTTCGCGGCCGACATGCGGCGGACCACGGGTTTGAAACCGGTGCAGCCCTCGACCGCCTCGAGCAGGCCTTCGCGGCCATCGCCGGGAACATGACCCCTGGCGTGTTTGCCGGGGGCGCGTCGCTCGCCGTCTGGCGGAACGGAACGCCGCTGCTCTCCCTGCACGGTGGCGAGGCCGCGGCCGGCCGACCCTGGACTGCTGCGGCGCCCTGCCTGATCTGGTCGGCCAGCAAGGGTATCGCCGCGGCCTGCGCCCTTTACGCGTTGCAAGAAAAACGCATCCCGCTCACGACAGCCGTGGCGGAACTATGGCCGGAGTTCGCCGCCGCGGGCAAGGACCAGATCACACTCGCGCAGCTGCTCTCCCACCAAGCCGGCCTCGCCGCCATGGACCAGACAGGCCTGGCGATCACCAACCATGACGAGGTGGTAGCGTCTTTGGCCAAGCAACCGCCGAACTGGCCGGCCGATGGCAGCCATGGGTACGGGGCCCGCACCTTCGGCTTCCTGCTCGACGAGATCGTCCGGCGCGTGGCCGGCGAGACGCTGGGCTCCTTCTGGGAACGGATGTTCCGCGGTCCACTCGGCATCGATCTCTGGTTCGGACTCCCCGCGGAGCTGCTCGACACGGCAGCCACTGTCATAGCCCCCAAGACGCCACCGGCGCCGGGTTCCTTCACGAAAGCCTTCGGAGACCGCTCCTCGCTCACTCGGCGTGCCCTGAGCGAACCGGGCGGGATGCTCACCCCCGCGGTGATGAACTCGCCAGCCATGCGTGCCGCGTCGCTCCCGTCGCTTGGGGCGATCGCCACCGCCGACGCGCTGGCCAGGTTCTACTCACTCATCGCCGGCGATGGCTCGCCTTTCTTCCGGGAGGAAACCGTCACCGCGATGAGGACCACCCTCAGCAGCGGACCCGACCGCGTCCTCATCGACACAACCTCGTTCTCTGCCGGGTTCATGACCAACGCAAACGGCGTCTATGGCCCCTGTCCCACCGCGTTCGGTCACCCCGGCGCGGGCGGGTCGCTCGCGTTCGCCGATCCTGCGCTCGGTTTGGGCTTCGCCTTCATTCCAAGCGCCATGCATCCGGGCACGCTGCCCGGCCCGCGAACCCAGTCGCTCGTCGCAGCCCTGTATGGCATCGCGGCGCCGGCAGAGCCGCGCACGTGACGCCAGACCGTGGATCGTTTTTCCACGGCGGACTACATTTTCGGCGATTCCATTCCCTGCATACCCACCGAGAAGGAACCGTGTCTCCCATGTTTGGACCGAGCCGTGGCTGTGTTGTGGCGGCGATGTTTTTCTCGCTCGTGTCAGTCGCTCAAGCCCAGATCGCCGACACGATCTACACCGGAGGCGACATCCTCACGATGCGCGGCTCCGCAGCGGAGTACGCCGAGAACCTGGCCGTGAAGGATGGCAAGATCCTCTTTGTCGGACCGGCAGACGACGCGAAGAAGCACGCGGGCCCGTCCACGAAGACCATCGATCTGGCCGGCAAGACGCTCCTGCCCGGATTCATCGACACCCACGGCCACATGGTCTATTTTGGCAAGAACCTCGTCGACGCCAACCTGTTCGGCACGGCCGACATCCCCGATCTCGTCAGGCGGATGAAGAAGCAGACCGAACGCACGCCCACCGACGGCTGGATCGTGGGCTTTGGCTACCAGGCCCGCGCGATGAAGGAAGGACGCCCGCCCACCGTCGAAGAACTCGACACGATCTCGGCCGACCGGCCGGTGATGATCGTCGACAGCTCCGGCCATCTCGGCGCCGGCAACTCGGTCGTCTTCGCGCGGGCCGGCATCACGGCCGACACGCCTGACCCGAAGGGGGGCACGTTTGCCCGCAAGGCCAATGGAAAGTCGCTGCTCGGGCCGATGGAGGAGACGGCGCTCAACGCCGTCCGCAGCCAGCGGCCTCCCTTCACCGGGAAGCTCGCCGACGAGGTGATCACCGGAGCGGCGAACGTATGGGCGAGCCACGGCCACACGACCGCACAGGAAGCTGGGCTCGGGCTCGGCAACGACGACATCGGGATCGTTGTCAACGCGATCGATAAGCGGCTCATGCCGATCGATCTCTACATCGCCGCCAAAGACTCGGCCGTCGACGACACCGTCACCGCGGCCTACACCGTCGCCTCACAGTACAACTCCAAGCCGGACGGCACTCGGGAAAAGCTGCTCGCCGACCGGCCTGATCTCGACAAGCGATACATCAACCGCGTGCGGCTCGGCGGGATCAAGTTCTGGCTCGACGGCAGCGTCGACACCGCCTGGTTCACACAGCCCTACACGACGAACCCGGCTGGAAAGACCGGCGCCTACAGCGGCTACCGCCAGATTCCCGACGAGCTGCTCGACGCGGCCTTCGACCGGTACTGGCCGACCAACATGCAGATCCACATGCACATGAACGGCGATGCCGCCGCTGACCAGGCCCTCGCCGCGATCGCGAAAGCGGTGAGGAAGCACGGCATGCGCGACCACCGCCCCGTGTTCGTCCACGCCTCCTGGCTGCGGCCCGACCAAATCGAGAAGATGAAGCAATACGGTGCGGTGCCGAGCTTCCTGCCGTCGGGCATCGTTCCGGGAGGCGACGCGGTCGTGAGACTGTGGGGCCCCGAACGCTCCGCCGCCGCGATGGCGGCCAGAACGTTCCTGCGGGCAGGGTTGCCCTTCACGTTCTCGCATGACGCGCCCGTGTCGCCGATCCCATCCGTGCTGGCGCTGGTCGATGCCGGCGTGAACAGGCGCACCGCCAGCGGCGCGGTGGTCGGGCCCGACGAAAGGATCAGCCCCTACGATGCGCTGCGTGCCGTAACGGCGACAGCCGCCTACCAGATCAAGGAGGAGCAGTCCAAGGGCACACTCGAGACCGGTAAGCTAGCCGACCTCGTGATCCTGGAGAAGAATCCTCTCAAGGTCGATCCCCTGGCGATCAAGGACATCCAGGTGCTGGAGACGATCAAAGAGGGCCGGACGGTCTACAGCCGTTAGAAAAAAGCGGGCAGGACTCAAACGTTGCCCCCGGGCAAGCCCGGCTGTAGCCTGTGCGGTTCGGTTTTCCGTCCACCGCAGACTTCACCACAAGGATCGTGCATGCTGGGCCTTGAACGTATCGGCATCCAGTCGAGGTTTATCCTCCTGATGCTGCTGGTGAGCCTGGGATCGATTCTCGCCATCGGCTGGATCGGCTACCAGTCGGCCCGCTCGGCCATCACGTCCGCCGTGCAGAACCACCTGCAGAGCGTGCGGCACTCGAAGACCAGCGGCCTGATGGCCATGCTCGAAGCACTCCGCGATCAGGCGATCTCGCTGTCGGACGGCAAACTGGCGGGAGAGGCGATGGTCAACTTCAAGCAGACGTATCGGGGCCTCGCCGGCGAGAAGCTCACCGCGGAGCAGGAACAGGAACTGCGGAGCTACTACGCCACCCAATTCCTGCCCCAGCTTCAGAAGAACCTCGGCGGTACGGCCCAACCCGAGCAGTATCTGCCGCGCGATCCCACACAACGGTATCTGCAGTATCAATACATGGTTGCCGCTCCGGCTCCAGATGAACCGGAGGAGGGCCAGCAGGCGGACACCACAACCGAAGCATCCACCGAACAGTCCGAAGCTGCCCCGCCGCACGCCGCTGCGACTGCCGACGACTCCCTCTACGGCCTGGCCCACGCCGCCATTCACGATCGGTTCGACCGAGTGGGCAAGATGTTCGGATACGAGGACATCCTCCTCATCGACGACGACACACTGGACATCGTCTACACACTCCGCAAGCGGCCCGACTTCGCCACCAACCTGCGGGACGGCCCCTATGCGTCCACGAACCTCGCCAAGGCGGCGGACATACTGTCCCGCGCCGGTGATCGCGATGCCTTCAAGGTCGTCGATACCGAACTCTACCGTCCCGACGTCGGCCGCCCTGTGGGCTTCGTGCTCTCTCCCATCTTCAATGGGTCCGACATGGTCGGCATCCTCGCGCTGGAGTTCCCTATCGACCGGATCGTCGAACTGCTGACGGGAAATTTCCACTGGGAGCGGGAGGGGATGGGGAAGACCGGGGAGTGCTACGTGGTGGGTCCCGACTTCACCATGCGGAGCCGCAGCCGCTTCATGGTCGAGGATCAGCAGAAGTTCCTGCGGGAACTGCGCACGTCCACCGTCACGACCTCGGTTGTGGACCAGATCGAGCGGCAGGGCACCGTGCTCAACCAACTTCCGGTGAAGACCTACAGCACGGAGCAGGCCTTGATCGGCCGCGAGGGCATCACCCTGATCAACGACTACCGTGGGGTCCCCGTGCTCAGTTCCTACGGACCTCTCGATCTCAATTCGTTGCGGTGGGCAGTCGTCGCCGAGATCGACGTGGCCGAGGCCTACAAACCCATTCACGACTACGCGCGGAATGCCGTGCTCGCCACCACGGCTCTGGCTCTGGCAACCACGCTGCTCGCGCTGGCAAGCTCCTGGTTGCTCGTGCGACCGCTGAAGCAGCTCTCCGTCGCGGCCCAACGGATCAGCGCCGGCGACACCACGGTGAGCGTCAACATGCACACCCGGGACGAGTTTGGCGAATTGGCGAGAGTGTTCAACGACATGACCGCCAACCTGCGGCGGCAGCGGTCCGAGCTCGAGGAAAAGGCGCGGGAAAACCAGGAACTACTCCTCAACATCCTTCCGGCATCGGCCATCGAGCAGCGGCGGGGTGGTGACGAGAAGGCCACGCGGCAGTTTGCTGACGTCACCGTGCTGGTCGCCGAGTTCGGCGGCATCGATGCTCTCGGCGGCCCCGGCAAAGACAGCCGCGCCATCTCACTGCTGGGCGATCTCGTGGCGGCCTGCGACGATGCCGCGGACAAGTGCGGCGTGGAGAAGGTCCGCGCCGTCGGGGCCATGTATATGGCCGTCTGCGGTCTGTCGGTAAGCCGGCCCGATCACGCCGCCAGGGCGATGCTGTTCGCAAAAGAACTCACCCAGATCCTGGCCGGCTTCGACCGCGAGCACAGCGCGACGCTCACGCTTTCCGTCGGCATCAACTCCGGGCCGGTCGTGGGGGGCGTGGTGGGCCGCCACAAGTTTCTCTACGACCTGTGGGGCGACACGGTTGCCATCGCCTCACGGCTGGCCGCCCAGGGCGGCAGCACCATCCACGTCACGCAGCAGGTCTACGACCGCCTCAGCGACCTCTACTCCTTCGATGGCCCCTTCGACGTGGACATGCGTGGCCAGGGGCCGGTGAAGACGTGGCAGCTGAGGAGGTCGGTGGGGGCCTGACCGCCGCACCGCGAACGATCCATGACCGACCCCACCACTCCCGATTTCATTCCACTCGTGCCTGCGGCGACGCTGGTGGTGGGATTTCCTCTGCTGCTGCTGCTGCTCACCGAGTTGCTCAACTCCGGACAGCGGCGGAACTGGCCCGTCATGCCGACGCTGCGCACCCTGCGCAACCTCGTGGTGCCGGCCCTCGCTTTGATGCTGTTTGTGACGCAGGTCTGGCGACTGCCCGCAGACGACGTCTTCGTCAGGCTGGTGCAGACCGGCTTTTGGCTCAGCGTGCTCTACGCAGCGCTGACGTTCATCAACGATGGTGTCTTCGGCTCGATTCAGCGGGGATCCTGGCAGGAGCGGGTGCCCAAGCTGCTCCGCGATCTGACACGAGGTGTCTTGGTCGCCCTTGGCGCTGCCATCATCTATTCGCAGGTCTGGAAGCAGGAGATCTCAGGCGCGCTCACGGCACTGGGCCTCGGCAGCATCGTGATCGGCCTCGCGCTGCAGGAACCGCTCGGGAATGTCGTCTCGGGCCTGATGCTCCTGATGGAGCGGCCCCTGAACATCGGCGACTGGCTGATCGCGGATGGCACGACCGGCAAGGTGATCGAGATCAACTGGCGGAGCGTGCACATCGAGACGCTGCTCCACGAGATGCGGATCATCCCCAACGTCTCGCTCTACAAGGAGTCATTCAGCAATCTCTCCCGGCCCACGCTTGAGCGGACCGAAACCTATGACATGGGCTTCTCGTACGACCATCCACCCAATCTTGTGAAGCGGGCGATGCTCGACCTGCTGGAGACCACGCCGGGCGTGCTGCGGCAGCCGCCGCCGGAGGTACACACACTCACCTACGGCGACTTCTCGATCACCTACCGGCTCTATTTCACCGTCGCCCGGTATGAGGATGTGCTGCCGGTGCGCGATGCGATCCTCACCCGGATTTGGTATGTCGCCCGCCGTCATGGACTGCAGATTCCCTACCCGATCGCCGTCC
>CAYSPN010000101.1:0-1616 GCA_964432895.1 uncultured Candidatus Kuenenia sp. | reverse complement strand
AGCGATTCCAGCTCAGCCGGCGTGGCCGTGCGGATCCGGCGAAAGACATCCGACAAGTACGCCTGCACGTCGATCGCGTGCCGCTTGCGGGCCTGTAAATTTTTTCGTGTCAGGCCTGGGAGTGTGGGGTTAGGGGAACTGCATCGGCAATCGGTCTTCAAAGAGGATGGCGAAGTGGTTCAACGCCGTCTTCCAGTTCCTGATCGGCATCGTCCACTTCTTCGCGGCCTCGCGGATCGCCATGAAGGTGATCTTCAAGGCCGACTCCTCGTTGGGGTAGATCTTGCGGTTGCGGGTGAATTTCCGAATCACGCTGTTCACCGATTCGATGGCGTTGGTCGTCGAGATCGCCTTGCGGATCGGGGCCGGAAAGTCGAACAGCGTGATGATGTCCGTCCACTTCGCCCGCCACATCTTGATGATCGTCGGATACTTTTCCTGCCACGCTTGAGCAAAATCCTCCAGGGCTTGCTCCGCTTCCAGCAGCGTCGCCGCCTGATAAATCTTCTTCAGGTCGCGGGCCACCGCCTTGCTGTCCTTGTCGCTGACGTAGCGCAGCGCGGCCCGCACCAGGTGGACCACGCAGAGCTGCACCTTCGTGAGCGGATAGGCCGCGCGGATCGCGTCGGGGAAGCCGGCCAGGCCGTCGACGCAGGCCACGAAGATGTCGCTTAAGCCGCGGTTCTTCAGGTCGGTCAGCACCTGGAGCCAGAACTTGGCCCCTTCATTTTCGGCCAGCCACAGACCGAGCAATTCCTTCTTGCCGGCGAGATTCACGCCCAACGCCACGTAGATCGTGTGCCGCGAAACGCGGCCGTTGGCGCCACGCACGTGCACCACGATGCCGTCAAAGTACACGATCGGCCAGACCGACTCCAGCAGCCGCGATCGCCACGCCGTGACTTCCTCGTCCACCGCGTCGGTCACGCTGGAAATCAACGTCGGCGAGAGTTCCACGCCGTAAAGCGTTTTGACCAGCTCTTGGATGTCGCGCGTGCTCATCCCCTTGGCATACAGCGCGAGGATCTTATCGTCGAAGCCGGCCAGGCGCCGCTCGTGCTTGGGGATCAGCAGCGGCTCGAAGGTGCCGTTGCGGTCGCGAGGCGTGGCGAGCGTCATCCGTCCCGATTCGCCTTGCACCGTCTTGGCCGACCTGCCATTGCGGCGATTGCGGGCCGCGCGTTTCGGATTCGGCGGCGGCGCCTCCGGCGAGTCGACCGAGGGTTCTTCCGCGTCGCGGTCCGCCGGCTGGGTGGCTACCGCCTTGCCCTTGGGAAGGGTCGCGGCGGGAACCCGGCCGAGATGAACATCCATCTCGGCGTCGAGCATCCGCTCGATCACCGTCTTGGTCATCAGCCGCATCATGTCGCTCAACTCCTGCTGAGTCGAAATGGAAACGGCGATCTCCTTGGCCAGTTCCTCCGCCTTGCCACGCAACATCGCATCCATGCTACTACCTCCTGTAAAGAATCCTTTAGCTAGTTTGGGAACACTACCTATTTTCCCAGCCTGACACAAGATTTCTTACAGGCCCCTCTTGGCTCGTTTGATGCACTCCTCGACGCGATGCGCCGCCAGGGCCACGCGAGCGAACTCCGCAAGCGGCGTATCGCTCG
>CAYSPN010000100.1:0-2237 GCA_964432895.1 uncultured Candidatus Kuenenia sp. | reverse complement strand
CGGATCGGCATCCATTCGGGGCCGGTCGTTGCCGGTGTCATCGGTCGGCACAAGTTCACCTATGACCTGTGGGGCGACACGGTCAATCTCGCCAGCCGGATGGAATCCCACGGCGAGCCGTCGCGGATTCACGTCTCGGAGGCAACACGGCTGCTGCTAGCCGATCGGTTCCGCTTCGCCGACCGGGGCGAGGTGACGGTGAAGGGCAAAGGGCGGATGCGGACGTTCTTCCTGCTCGGCCGCGAGTGAAGTGTTCACGAAAAACATCGGCATGATGCCGATATAGCGGCTTTACGCTGGCCGCCTGGAGGGCGGCCTCGCGACAGCGACCTGCGGTCGCCAAGCAAAACGGGGCCATGGATGGCCCGTTTTGCGTGAAGTCAGTGCCAGCGTTTGAGCCAGCCGCGGCGCCAGAAGAGCATCACCATTCCCACGGTCGTCGCCACCATCATCGCCGCCGCGACGAGGCCACCGTACCGAAAGCGGAGCAGCGGCATGTTCCACGGGAAATCCGTGTCGAAGTTCATCCCGTAGTAGCCCGTGATGAACGTCAGCGGCATGAAGATGGTGGCGATCACCGTCAGCACCTTCATCACGTCGTTCATGCGGTTGTTGAGGCTCGCCAAGTAAATGTCCCGCAGATCCGCACCGATCTCGCGATAGCTCTCCATCAGGTCGAGCAGCTCCATCGTGTGGTCGTAGCAGTCGCGGAAGTGCGTTCTCGCGTGGTCGCCCACAAACGGGGTCTGCTCGCGGCCGAGGGCATGGAGCACGTCGCGGGTGGGCCAGAGGGCGCGGCGGAGCGTCATCAGGTCGTTCCGCACGTCGTGAATCCGCACGAGCGAGTCGCGGCTGGGATTGTTCATCGCCTCGTCCTCGAGCGACTCGAGCCGGTCGCCAAACTGCTCCAGCACCGGGAAATAGCCGTCCACGACGGCATCGAGCAGAAGGGCGCAGAGCGAGTCGGCGCCAAGGTGGCCGATCCGTGTGCGGCCGTGGCGGATCCGCTGCCTGACGCCGTCGAAGCCGTCGTGTGTGAGCCGGTCGCGAAACGTGATCAGGTAGCGGTCGCCCAGAAAGAGGCAGACAGGATCGGTGACGATCGCGTCGCCGTCGAACCTCGCCATCCGCACCGCCACGAGCACCTGATGGCCAAACACTTCCACCTTGGGCCGCTCGTCCGGGGTCGTGGCATCCTCAAGCGCGAGGTCGCCGATCTGAAACACGTCGCCGATCATGCGGATCGATTCGGCATCATCGAGACCCTCGACGTCGATCCAGACCACCGGCCACTTCTCGCGTGCGACCGCGAGTTCCTCCGGCCGCAGGACGACGGTCTCCTGGCAGGTCGCTCCGTCGCAACCAAGCATCCGCAGCGTGGAGGCTGGCAGGCCCGACGTCGCCACGGCCCCGACGGCAGCAGCGGCATCTCCGCGACGTTGACGACGACGGCGGCGGTGTTTGCGATGCGCCATGACGACAGGAGCGGGGCAGGGCAATGCGAAAAAGCCACTGGAATCGAGGTCTCACTCAACCACGGCGGCTTCTGCGAGTATCCTAACCGCGATGAGCCACCATGAGGAATGCCGCCATCTCCAGCATGAGCCGTCCATGACCGCCCCCAAACACCGTCGGCGGCACGACCGAGGTTCGCCAGTTGGCGAGGCCATGGTCTGGGCATCGCGGATCATCGCCATCGGCATCGCCATGTTCCTGCCGGGCGTCATCGGCGGCTGGGCCGACGATCGATTCGGCCTGCGGGTGCTTGGGCCGGCCGGCTTTCTGCTGGGCTTTGCGGCATCGCTCTACTGGCTCAGCCAGATCGCGGCCGAGCCGAAGGATTGACCATGCCCCAGGCCGATCTCCAAGCCGATTCCGGAGCCCAGTCCCAGGCCGATCGTGACGCCCGCTGCTCCGGCCGGCGTCTGGCGATTCTCGGCGTGGCGGTCCTGCTGACCGCCGCGGCGGCCGTCACGGCGGTGGCCCTGGCGGTCGGCCCCGATCGGCCGGGGTGGCGGTGGGCGGTAGCCTTTGCCGCTCTGGCGTGCCTGCCGGGGTCTCTCGTCGCCTGGATCGTGACGCGATTGCCAGTCGCCGCCCCGGCGATCGCCGTGGCCGCGCCTCTCGCGGCCATCACGCTGCGAATCATGCCCCCATTAGCCGCACTGGCCTGGCTTTCTGCCCCGCAAAACGGGCCTGTTGACGCCGGAGCCGCCCCTCTTCTGGTCGCTTTTTAC
>CAYSPN010000099.1:0-1664 GCA_964432895.1 uncultured Candidatus Kuenenia sp. | reverse complement strand
CACCATGCTCTTCTCGCGGTAGCTGATCGGCAGCACGCCGCAGCCCCCCTCCAGATGCAGGTCGTGCGACATCCACGGCACGCCGGTGGCATGGGCCAGATGCTCGGCGGCTGCTGAGTCGCCGGTCATCGCCACCGTGTCACCAAAGAGCACCTGCCCGACATCGAGCGTGAGCTCCGGGTGCGCATTGAACCATTCGACGACCGGCGCCACGCCCGAGCCGAACGTGTCTGGATCGAGATCACCGCCGGTGTAGCTGTGGAACTGCACGTGTGCGAGATGGGCCGGAATGCCGTCGAATGTGTGCATCGTCTCCAGCAGCGTCCGCCAGTTGCCCGGCAATCCGAGGTTGGCGGTATGGACATGGAGCGGGTGCGGCAGACCGACCGCGTGTACCGCTCGGGCCAGTCGCTCCAGAAGCACCCGCGCGGTGAGCGACATGCCGGGCAGTGGCGTGTCGAGATCGCGGTGGTCACCGCGGCGGCCGTGTTTCCAGAACGCCGGGCCGCCCGGATTGGCTACCTTCACCGCCCAGCCCTCGCCTGCCTGGACTGCTGCCGCCACGAGCCGTTCCACCTCGCGGGCGTCGTTGCCATTGAGGGCTGCCAGTACGTCGGCATCATCGGCCGCGAGGAGGTAGATGCCTTTGTCGAGAATGGGGAGATCGGCGAGCTCCATGTGGGCCATCTTGGCGGCGGCCGTAGCGATCGCCGCATCGAATACAGTCGTGTAGCCGAGCGCGGCATAGAGCGCACCCGTCGCGTGGATCGTGGGCACGGCTGCGGGTGAGCGGCGGGCAAGCTGCGGAGCGATGCGTCTGCCTGCATTGACCTTGGACCCTGCCACATGGCTGTGCAGGTCGACGCCCCCGGGCATCACGACCCGGCCGCTGGCATCGATGCGAGTGAATGGCCTCGGGTCGGCCGGCCTGGCGACGATCCGGCCGTTTTCCACCCAGATGTCGTCGATGACGCCATCACGCCCATGCAGAGGATCGTGGATCGTGCCACCCGCGATGACGAAACGGTGTGATTCGGGAGCCGGGTTCTGGTTTGGGCTTTGGGTCCGACTTTGGGTCCGACTCCGAGTAGGGCGGGGCGTGCTCACGGCTGGCCTCCAGCGGCTGGCACGGCGAGCGATTGCCGCACGGCACTCGTGAGATCGACGAGCAGTTCCCGCATCTGCGGCAGCGTTGCCTGCCGGTGAGGGGCCAGCACGACACGGCGGCCATCCTCGCGGAGCATCGTCCCGGTGGTGGCGATCGTCCCGCTGGCACAGCCGATGTGGATGCTGTGGCCGGTGGGCTTCTGCGGCATCTCCGCGGCATCGCTGATCCGCACCAGCGAGAGAGCATCGCCACGGTCGGCGATCGCCTGCTCGAGCGGGATGCTCAGCCGCCCGAGGACCACAGCGGCATCCACCTCGCCGCGGCTGATTATGCGTCGGGCATCGGACTCTCCCGGCAGAAAAAGGCTACTCATCCGGTCGGCACGGGCTAGTGCACCGGCCGCCCCATACCGCCAGGTGCAGACTGCCGAGGCACCGGCGACGTTGGCACCGCCGGCGGCGATGCCTGCACCCAGCGGAATCTGGAAGGCATGTTTTTCATGGGCGATCGTGCGGACCAGATGGACGATGCTCCAGGCCTCCAGTCCTACGGAATC
>CAYSPN010000098.1:0-5517 GCA_964432895.1 uncultured Candidatus Kuenenia sp. | reverse complement strand
CTTTCGCATGATGGAAAAGCATCCCGACGCTCGCCAGCAGACAGCGCAGGAAGTCGCTGACGCGCTCACATCCTGGCTCACAACGACGGCCGTCGCGGGTGGCAGGCCGCGTCCGGAACCGCCACGACGCCCCTCGCTCCGTCGATCCGCCGCCGACACAAGCGGCGCCGGCACACCGCTCGGCCGCACAGGCGATTCCGCCGCGCCGCGAGCCACCACCGCGACACCCTTTCCCGCGACGCGCAGCGGCGCGGGCAGCGGGTCTGGTAGTGGCTCAGGCGGCAGTTCCGGGATCGGTTCAGCGCCACGATCGGCCGTTGACCTCCATTCGCTATCGCTCACGCCACCGCCATCGAGCGGATCGCGTTCCACGACCCGCCTCCCTGCGGTAGTGCCGAGGAGTGCGGCCCCGTCCAGTGAGGCCGGCGGTATTGTGATCAAAACGCATCCCACCCCCGGCTCTGGCAGGGGTGCCGCCGGCGACAGCCGACGTCCAACGGCTCCGATGCCTGCAGCGAGCCAGGGCACGGCCGGACCGGCTACCGCCCGTGCATCATGGCTGTCACGCCGATACGCCGGCCTGCCTCTCGTGGTCTGGCTGGCCAGCGGGATCCTGCTGGTCTTGCCGTTGCTTGCGGGCGGCTGGTTCTGGTTTGGCCGTTCGGGCCAGCACACCGATGCGGATGCAACGCTGGAAGCGACGGAGTTGCCCGCGGACGCCGACGGATCCGCGGTCGAAGAGCCGAGCCCGCGGGCAAAGCCCACGCCCGCAGTCAAAAGCAAGCTGCCGCCGAAACCGCCGCGCAGGCCGTCATCGCAAAAAAAATCTGCGAAGGCTGATGATGAGCCCTCCGGCCCCAGCCCGCTCGACGACCTCGACAAGCTCGCCCCTGCCCCGAGCGGCAAGTAATCAGCCCGCCGGCGTGATCTTCCAAGGGCTGGCAGCGAGTGATTCGAGACTGATCCGATGGGTGAGATCGTAGTCAAGCGGCGTCAGCGTGACATTGCCCGCGGCCAGCGCGGTCACGTCTGACTCATGTGGTGAAGGGGGCGGCGGCGGGTCGTTCGTGGCCCAATAATACGACCGGCCTCGCGGATCGACCCGCCGCTCGAAGGCCTCGCCGTAACGGGAGATGCTCATCGGCACGACCCGCAGTTCCGGCGTGCCGCGGAGGGCACGCGTCGGGATGTTGATGTTGTAGAGGCTGCCCGCCGGCGGCCGACGGGCGAGCAACTCGGCCAGCACGTCCCCGGCGATCTCCGCGGCCCGGTCGTAATCGGCATGCTCGTCCCACTCGAGCGACACGGCAATGCTCGTGATTCCGAAGAAAGCCCCCTCGATCGCGGCGGCCACCGTGCCCGAGTAGAGCACGTTGATGCCGGCGTTAAGACCGCTGTTGATTCCACTGACGACGAGGTCGGGACGTCGCGGACAGAACTCCGAGATGCCCAGTTTGACGGCGTCGGCCGGACTGCCGTCGACCGCCCAACCGCGGCTCCGCGGGCCGTCGAAGATCTCCTTCGCGGTGAGGGGCGTGAGAAACGTGATTGCATGCCCCACACCGCTCTGCTCCGTCGACGGCGCAACAACGCTCACGTCACCGAACCGTCTCAGGGCCCGCTCCAGGGCCGCAAGACCGGGGGCAAAGATTCCGTCATCGTTCGTGAGGAGGGTCAGCATGGGGGTAGCAGGTGGTTGGGAAAGGGACTGGACAAGCGCCGCTTCGGCTCTGACAAAACTATAGCAGGCCCGAAAAAAGCCGTGGATTCGAGCAGTGTTTCCATCCGCCACGGTGCCTCTATACTGGCGGGCTTTTCCGCCCCGCATTTTTGAGCCAGCCATGCCAGCGCCTCCCGTCTCCAGTACCACGTCTCGACAATCGTCGGCCGCCACCTCCCAACAGGCGGAGCGGGTGCTGGTGCTCGACTTCGGCTCGCAATACGCCCAGCTGATCGCCCGCCGCGTCCGCGAGCAGCATGTCTACTGCGAGATTGTTCGCCACGACGTGACCGCGGACCGCATCAAGACGCTGGCTCCCAAGGGGATCATCCTCTCGGGCGGGCCGTCGAGCGTCTACGAGACCGGTGCCCCACGGTGCGATCCTGGCATCTTCCGGCTCGGCATCCCGGTGCTCGGCATCTGCTACGGCATGCAACTCGCTTGCGATGCCCTCGGCGGCCACGTCGGCCGGGCACAGGCCCGCGAATACGGCCGCGCCAGCTGCGAGGTGCTGGAGGCCGACACGATCTTCGCCGGCGTGCCGGCCCACACCGAAGTCTGGATGAGCCACGGCGACCAGGTCGACCAGGTCTCGGCCGATTTTCGGCCGCTGGCCCGCACGGCCACCTGTCCGCTGGCCGCTGTCCGGCACAACACGCTGCCCGTCTACGGCCTTCAATTCCACCCCGAAGTCACCCACACGCCCGCCGGTGGCACGATCCTCAAGAACTTCCTCGCGTCGGCCTGCGGCTGCTCAGGCTCATGGCGGCTGGAGGATTTTGCGCAGAGCGTGATCGCCGACCTTCGTCAGCGGGTCGGCAACGACCGCGTGATCTGCGGCCTCTCCGGCGGCGTCGACTCGGCGGTGGTGGCCGCGCTGCTCTCCCGGGCGATCGGCAGCCAGCTCTCGTGCATCCTCGTCGACAATGGGCTGTTGCGGAAGAACGAGGCCGCCGCGGTGATCGAGGAGTTCCAAACCCATTTCAAGACCGACCTGCACGTGGTGCCGGCGGAGCAGAAATTCCTCGACGTGCTGGCAGGCATCACGGAACCCCAGGAAAAGCGGAAGCGGATCGGCAAAGCGTTCGTCGAGTGCTTTTCGGATGAGGCTTCCAAGATCAAGGGAGCGAAGTTCCTCGCACAGGGCACCCTCTATCCCGACGTGATCGAGAGCGGTGCCGCCCCCGACGGGCCGGCCGCCACGATCAAGCTCCACCACAACGTGGGCGGGCTCCCGGAGGATCTGGAATTCGAGCTCATCGAGCCGCTCCGGGATCTCTTCAAAGACGAGGTCCGGGCCCTCGGCCTGCAGTTGGGGCTCCCGGAACGGATCGTCTGGCGGCACCCCTTCCCGGGGCCGGGGCTCGCCGTCCGTTGCCTGGGGCAGGTGACGAAGCCCCGCCTGGCCACGCTCCGCGAGGCGGATGCGATCGTGCTCGAGGAGATCGAGCGGGCCGGGCTGATGCGGAAGACCTCGCAGGCCTTCGCCGTGCTCCTGCCGGTGCAGAGCGTGGGCGTGATGGGCGATGCGCGGACCTACGACGACGTGCTGGCTGTGCGGGCCGTCGAGACCGAAGACTTCATGACGGCCGACTGGAGCCATCTGCCCTACGAGGTGCTGGCGAGAATCTCCACGCGGGTGATCAACGAGGTCCGCGGCATCAACCGCGTGGTCTACGACATCTCGTCAAAGCCCCCAGCCACGATTGAGTGGGAGTGACGGGGCGACGGACCGAATCATGCCCGACGGCGGCGGGTTGCAAAAGGGTGCTTCGACAGCGCGTGATGCGAGTCCAACCCCACGATGTCGAGTGTGAGCCCCGCCCGCACGAAATCGCTTTGCAGCTGATGCAGTCCCTCCATCACGCTGTGATCGACGAGCTTCGTGCCTTCGAGATTGACGATGATGCTGTTCTGCTGATCGAGCCCGAGCTGGCGGAGCTGCCGGCGAAAGGGAATCCAGTTCGAAAACACGGCAGAACCCATGGCGTCGACCTGCACCGTGCTTTCATCAAGCACGGTCACCTCGAGAAAAGGCTTGAACATCGTCCGGACAGGCAGGCCGTTGAGAAAGTGGATGACAAACTTGACTGCGATTCCGATCAGCACGCCGATGAGAAGATCTGTTGTCAGCACGCCCACGAGCGTGGACGCAAAGATCACCAACTGCTCACGGCCGATCTTGTAGACGCTGATGAATTCCCCCGGTGACGCCAGCCGACAGCCGGTATAGACGAGCATCGCTGCCAGGGCCGACAGCGGAATCGTGCAGACCAGCCCCGGCGCGAGGGCGACGAAGGCGAGCAGCAACAGTCCGTGCCAGAGATCGGCGAATCGCGTGCAGGCACCATTGTCGATGTTGGCCTTGCTCCGCACGATCTCCGAGATCATCGGCAGGCCTCCAATCGATGCCGCCGCCACGTTGGCGATACCCACGGCGACCAGATCCTGGTCGAGCTTTGTCTTTCGTCGCCAGGGATCGACCATGTCGATCGCCTTGGCGCTGAGCAACGACTCGAGGCTTCCCACCAGCGCAAACATCACCACCCACAGCACGCCGGCGGCCCGGGTCGCTGACGACGTGAACACGGAAAAATCGGGGGCCGTGACCGCCGCCAGGAGATTGCGGGGAACGTTCACGAGAAAAGACGGCCCCAACGGATACGCGTGGCCGGCAAAGTCGTAGGTATGTTCATGATCCAGCCCGAAGAACATCCCGAGCGGTACAGCCACGAGCAGCACGACCAACTGGCCGGGAATGCCCTTCAGCCATCGCAGACCGAGACGGCCCCGAAGAGCGGGCCAGGCAAAGAGCACAAGCAGGCTCAAGGCCCCGATGCAGGCGATTTCAGGATTCAGGCCTGCGATCGTCTCCGGTAGTTCTCGGATGATCTCCATTGGCTCAAGCGCCGCCTTCTCCCCGAGAGCCACCGGCAACTGTTTGAGCACGATGATCACGCCGATCGCCGCGAGCATCCCGTGCACGACGGCCGTCGGGAAGAAGTCGCCGAGCACGCCCGCCCGCAGCAGCCCGCAAAGCAGCTGCACGACGCCGGCGACAAACCCGACGGCCAGCGTCATCCGGTAGGCGGTCATGTCAGCGTCCAGGTCACGGCCAGCCGTATACCCAAACGCGTGCATCGCCCCCAGAACAATCACGATCATCCCTGCCGCCGGCCCTTTGATGGTGAGTTCGGAATTACTGATGAACGTCGTGACGAGACCGCCGACGACGGCCGTGAAGACACCCGCGATCGGAGGAAAACCGGAAGCCACCGAGATGCCCAAACACAGCGGGAGGGCGATCAGGAACACGAGGAGTCCCGCTGTCGCATCCTGCGACAGATACCTGACGAAACCCGCTGCATCACCGCGGGGAACATCCGTATCGACGCCGGGGAGAGGTCCACTCCCTCGCTCTCCTTTTCGCGAATGAGCCATTCCTCGCAGATCCTTCACAAAAAGTACGCGAGTGAAGCCTGACCAACCGCCAGATGACGTGACAACACCGCGCATGACGTGAACCGGCGCGGCTGCGAGTCATGCTCGCGGCCGTGCCGCACATCCGGTACGATACCCTTCGCGGCAAGTGCGTGTCTTCAATCCTTTCGCGACCGTAAGCGTCAGGACGGCAGTCCGCTGCCGCGGTAGAGACTGTCATGCACGTTTCGATCGTCGAAGATGATCCGGTCATCGCCAAGGCTGTCAGCACGGCCGTCCGTGAGGCGGGTCATCAGTGCACCTGGGTGGCCGACGGAGAGTCGGCCATCCGCGACAAGACGCTCATGTCGAGCGAC
>CAYSPN010000097.1:0-13167 GCA_964432895.1 uncultured Candidatus Kuenenia sp. | reverse complement strand
GCATGCCCGAGGATGCCGAGGATCATCGTCGTCTTCCAGCCGAGCCGGGCGAGCACGCTGCCCAAAACAGCCATCGTGGCAATCTCCGCCACCTGCCCGATGCTCATCACGGGCATGATCCACTTTTGGGCGATGGCGGCGGCGTTTTTATCGCCAAGAAAATTACCCGCCAGCAGGAAGTAGCCGTTGTGGATCACCGAATCGATGAACGTCACCACGAAGAGCACGAGCAGGAACGGCTTCGAGAGATAGTTCGCGGCCTTCAGCCACGCGAACCCTCCGTCGCCGGCGGCCGCCCGCTTCGGTGGCGTGTGCGGCAGCGTGAGGCTGTAGGCGGCGAGGATCAGGGAGGCGATGCCGGCGACGAGGAAGATGCTCGCCTTCGCCGTCGTGGCCGCAACGCCGGTCTTTCCTTCCAGCAGAAAGAACAGCGGCCAAGCGGCGAGGATCCAGCCGATCGTACCGCCCATTCGCACGAGGCCGAACTCCTTCTCGGCGTTCTTCATGTGTGCGAACGCGATCGAATTGGAGACCGAGATCGTGGGCACGTAGAGCAGCGAATGGACGAGCATCAGGCCGAAGAACGTGGGAAAGTCCTTGGCCCAGTACATCCCGAGGATCGCCAGGCCGCCGATGAAGTGGCTCGCGGCCATGAACTTCTCGGCGGCAAACGTGCGGTCGGCAAACTGGCTGGAGAAGAAGATGCCGACGATGGAGGCGATCGCGAAGGCACTGCCGACCCAGGCGATCTGCGCTGGCGTGAAACCGAGGCCGCCATCGGCGACGCCCGCACCCATGTAACCCCAGATCAAGGGCAGCCACGCGCCCCAGATCAGGAACTCAAGCACCATCATCAGCCACAGGCGGAACGTCGGGGCGGCAGCACGGTTGGTGGTATTCATGCCGCAGAGGATAGCAGGCCGGGCGGCTTGCCACGACCCCGATCGCCCTGCGGAACCTTCGGCTACAGCCAGTCGCCCACGGTCTGCTCCAGCCGCACCTCAGCAGCCATCTCGCGGAGTTTGTCGATGGCCCGTGTCTGGATCTGTCTGATCCGCTCCTTGCAAACGCCCATCGACGCCCCCAGTTCGCGGAACGTTCGCGGCGGCTGCCCGTCGAAGCCGAAGCGGGCCACGACAATCTGCTGCTCACGCGGCTCGAGTTCCCCGAGGAACTGTGCGAACAGATCCTTCAGGATGGCGACCTGCTCGGACGAGCACTGTTCGAGGTTGGGTTCGGCGGCGGACAGCCCCTTGAACGACTCGTCATCGCTCACGAACCGCTGGCGGAACTGCCGGGCTTTGTGCGACAGGCGGAAGAAGTGCCGCTGGATGGCGTAGGTGGCATACGTGCTGAACCGATTGCCCAGTGAGAAGTTGAACTTCTCCACCGCCCGCATCAGGGCCACGTTGCCCTCGCCCACCAGTTCGTCAAACGAATTCGTCGTGTCGACGAATTTCTTCGCGATCGAGACCACCAGCCGGAGGTTCGATGTGATGATGATCGCCTTCACGGTCTCGGCCTCGGTCAGCCAGCCCTCGATCCTTTCGATCTGCCGAAGGGTGGCTCGCCGCCGGTCGAGCCGGCCGCGGACCGTGGCAGCGCGGAACTTCAGCCAGTTCATCCGACGAAAATAAAACTGCTCCTCCTCCTTGGAGAGGAGCCTCGTCTGATAGAGGCTGGCGAGGTAGGGCGTGAGGCCGGCCCCTACCGGCGAAGCCGCTGCGACGTGCTGAAGCGGCACTGCCGCCTCGGCCGGCGGGGCGGAGGCCAGCCGTTCGGCATCCTCCCGCAGAAACTGCCGGCAGGGGATGTAATCGATCGCGCGGTCGAAGAGACGCGTGCGTCGGTCCGCAAGCGGCGATTTCCTGCCGGCGGCTGCGGCCCGGCCCGCGACGACCGGACGACGGCCGGTCGACAACTGCTTCCGGCCACGCTTCGCGGTGCTGCGCGAAGACTTCGAAACACGTTTGACGAGTGCGATCACGGAGGGCCTCCTAACCTGAGGGCGGCTGACATGCCTGCCGTGGAGAGTCAACCGCACGGGCCGCTGCTCAGTAACAGCTCGCCGGAATTGTCCACTCACGATTTTTTTGCCGGTTCCCCGCCGTGGTAGGCTGTGGGAAAACGGCTGCAGAAAGAGGGATGTCGAGTGCGTGACGCGGAGCCAGACGCGGACCCAGCAACACCGGGCCCCCATGCTGAGCAGGCGATCTCGGCGCACCCGAGCCGGGGAATCGTCTGGGGCGTGTTGCTGGCCTCAGTCGCCCTGGCTGTTGCCGTGCCGGCCATGGAGTTGCTGGAGGGGCTGCTGTTGCCCTCGAAACGGTCGTTCCAGGCGGAAGGCTCGTGGCTCGAAATGCTGCCCATGATGGCAGCAGGCTTCTTCATCGCGACCTGGATTTTCGTCTTTTGGTCTTTGATTGGCAGTTTTTTGAACGTCGTGGTCCACCGGCTGCCACTGGGACAGTCGGTCGTGCATGGCGGCTCCCGCTGCCCGCGGTGCCACAGTGCCATCAAGTGGCACGACAACCTGCCGGTGATCGGCTGGCTCAATCTGCGCGGACGCTGCCGCTCGTGCGACCTGCCGATTGCGGCGCGGTATCCGATCGTCGAGTCGATCTGCGCCGGTCTTGGCGCGGCGGTCTCCTTCCGCGAACTCCTGTCGGGTGGGGCAAACCTGCCGGGCCGAGCCCCAGACCTCCTGCACGGCGGAGTGCTCCGCCTGTTTCCCAGCCTCGTGCCTGATCTTGTCGGACTCTCGCTCTATCACTGCGGCACGCTCTGCGTGCTTCTGGCCTGGGGCCTCATCGCCTGGGACGGCCGGCGGGTTCCGGGCCGGAGCATCCTCGCTGTGTTGGGCGTGGCCGCCGGCCTGCCTGTCGTGTTTCCGCCGTTGCATCCCCTGGGGCTGACGGGCGGGCCCGGCACGACCATGGATGCATGGCTCATGCAGGGGCTGGCCGTGTCGGTGGCCGGCGGCGTGGCGGGCCTGCTCTCTGGACTCTTCCTGCAATGGCTGCTCGGGCATCTCTTGCATGGCGATGCGTCGGGCCGCACCGGTCAGCCGCTCAGCCCGCCGCATACGCTGGCCAGCGGCCTGACGCTGGTGGGCATCGTGTGTGGGTGGCAGGGAATGCTGGGCACGATGGTGCTCCTGCTGGTGGCCTGCCTCGTGCATTCGCTGATCTGGTCTGCCGTGAGAGAGTGGCCGACGGTGCCGACCGAACTGCTGCTCGTGCCGGCGACCTTCCTCCATCTCTGCGGGTGGCGACAACTGATCGTGGCTTTCGGCCCCTGGTGGCCCGCATACCCGACCCCGGCCTGTATCGTCATGCCGGTGGCCATGGTGCTCGCCGTGTCATGGGCGTTGGTGGCCATCGCGCCAGTGCCCAGCCGCCGGCAGCCACAGACTGAATCCAACCACGGCCACCCCGGTGACCAGGCCGCGTAACCCTGTCGCAGTCCGCTCATGCATCGCCGTCTCATCCTTGTGCTCGGCGACCAGCTCGATCCCAAGAGCGCCGCCTTCGACGGATTCGACCGCACCAGCGACTCCGTCTGGATGGCTGAAGTGGCTGAGGAATCGACCCACGTCTGGACGCACAAGGCCAGGATCGCCGTGTTCCTGTCGGCCATGCGGCACTTTCGCCTCGCCCTCACCGCCGCTGGCATCGACGTCGACTACACGGAGCTGACCTCAGACACGCAATCCGCGACGTCAGCGCGCACTCCCGACACGCTCGCTAATGCGCTGTCGCAGAGCCTCGACCGGGCGCGAGCCGCCGGCCGCGTTCCCGACGCCATGATCGTCGTCGAACCGGGCGAATGGCGGGTGCGGGCGGCCCTCGAGGCCGCGGCCAGGCAGGTCGGCATTCCTCTGGAAATTCGTCCGGACAGGCACTTTTTCTCTTCGCGGGATGAATTCGCGGAACATGCCCGGGGCCGGAAGCAA
This sequence comes from uncultured Candidatus Kuenenia sp., assembly GCA_964432895.1. Classification (GTDB taxonomy): domain Bacteria; phylum Planctomycetota; class Planctomycetia; order Pirellulales; family UBA1268; genus CAMCQY01. Next base: position 9,212 of record CAYSPN010000097.1, on the reverse strand, counting down.
CTTCGTCTCGAATACTTCTACCGGCCTCTCCGCGAGAAACATGCCGTGCTCATGGACGACGGCGAGCCCGCCGGCGGCCAGTGGAACTTCGATGCGGAGAACCGCGGCGCGTTTCCCAAGAGCGGCCCCGCCCGCGGCCCGGGCCGGCTTCCCGCGCCGCGATCGTTTCCGCCCGATGCAATCACCCGCGACGTGATCGCTCTGGTGAACGCCCGCTTCGCCAGCCATCCCGGCAGCCTCGACGCCTTCGACTGGCCGGTGACGCCCGACGACGCCCGCGCGGCGCTCGACGATTTCCTCACGCACAGGCTCGCCAGCTTCGGGAAGTATCAGGACGCGATCTGGACCGGCGAGCCGTGGCTCTACCACTCCCGCCTCTCGCAGGCGATGAACATGAAACTGCTCGATCCCCGTGACGTGGTCGCCGGCGCCGAGCGGATGTGGCGGGCGGGCCAGGCTCCGCTCGAGGCCACCGAGGGGTTCATCCGGCAGGTGCTCGGCTGGCGGGAGTATGTCCGCGGTGTCTACTGGCACTTCATGCCGGAGTATGAGCAGCGGAATGCGCTCGGGGCCGATCTGCCACTGCCGCACTTCTATTGGACGGCAGAGACCGAGATGAACTGCCTGAAGGACGCGCTCGCGCAGACGCTCCGCCACGGCTACGCGCACCACATTCAACGGCTGATGGTGACGGGCCTCTTTGCGATGCTCCTTGGCGTGAAGCCGCAGGAGGTGCACCGCTGGTACCTCGCGGTCTACGTCGATGCCGTCGAGTGGGTGGAGCTTCCCAACACGCTGGGCATGAGCCAGTTCGCCGACGGCGGCGTGATGGCCTCCAAGCCCTACTGCGCCTCAGGTGCCTACATCGACCGGATGAGCAATGCCTGCGGAGGATGTCGGTTCAATCCGAAGCTGGCCACCGGCGCCGACGCCTGCCCGTTCACGACCCTCTACTGGGACTTCCTCGCCCGCCACGAGAAGCTGCTCAAAAAGAATCCCCGGATGGCGATGCAGCTGAAAAATCTCGCCCGCAAGGACGCCGCCGAGCTCCGCAGCATCCGCCGCCAGGCGGATGGGTTGCGATAATCAAAAACAACACATCGTGCGAAGCAGTCGCAGGCGGAGCCGGAGAACGGACAAGTTACAAACTTGCCGCCACGGGGAAGCCGGGGGCGGTGGATGCTCGAGGAGCGTTAGGGTTTTTCGACCTTCTGGGGAATGTGCTGCCGTAGGTCGTGGAAGGAGAAAAAACCTCCGCGACGAGACTTCCACCGCTTCCGGCGGGGCGGCACCGATCGGTCAGCCTGCAATTGCCGCGCATCACCCGGTTTCCTACAGTAGCAGGCAGTCATCGACGTTTGCCCCCCATTGCCGCCATGACATCCTACAACCTCACCCACCTCCGCCAACTCGAAGCCGAGAGCATCCACATCATCCGTGAGGTGATGGCCGAATTTGAAAACCCGGTGATGCTCTATTCCATCGGCAAGGATTCGGCCGTGATGGTCCGCCTCGCCGAGAAGGCGTTCTATCCGGCCAAGCCACCCTTTCCACTCCTGCACATCGACACGACCTGGAAGTTCCGGGAGATGTACAAGCTCCGCGACGAATACGTCGGCAAGGAGCTCGGCTTCAAACTGCTCGTGCACGTCAACGAGGAGGGCCGCGCGCAGGGCATCAACCCGATCACGCACGGCAGCAAGGTGCACACCGACATCATGAAGACGCAGGCCCTGCGGCAGGCGCTCGACAAGTATCGGTTCGACGCCGCGTTTGGCGGGGCCAGGCGGGACGAGGAAAAATCCCGCGCCAAGGAACGGGTCTTCTCGTTCCGCGACGAGTTCCACCGCTGGGATCCCAAGAACCAGCGGCCCGAGCTCTGGAACCTCTACAACACGAAGGTCCGCAAGGGGGAAAGCATCCGTGTCTTTCCGCTCTCCAACTGGACCGAACTCGATGTCTGGCAATACATCCACCTGGAAAACATCCCGATCGTGCCGCTCTACTTCGCGGCCGAGCGACCGATCGTCTGGCGCGATGGCGTGATGATCATGGTCGACGATGAACGGCTCCCCATGCAGCCGGGAGAAACGCCCGAGATGCGGCGGGTGCGATTCCGCACGCTCGGCTGCTATCCGCTCAGCGGGGCGGTCGACTCCCAGGCCACCACGCTGCCCGAGATCATCCAGGAGATGCTCCTCACGACGTTCTCCGAAAGGCAGGGACGGCTCATCGACTCCGACGAGGCCGGCAGCATGGAGAAGAAGAAAAAGGAAGGATATTTTTAGGCCGTGTCACACCAGTCCTCCCTCATCGCCTCCGACATCGACGCCTACCTCACGCAGCACGAGCGCAAGGAACTGCTGCGGTTCATCACCTGCGGCAGCGTCGACGACGGCAAGAGCACGCTCATCGGCCGGCTTTTTTACGAGTCGAAGATGATCTACGAGGACCAGCTCGCCGCCATCCGCAAGGACACCTCGCGGTATGGCACCACCGGCGAGGATGTGGATCTCGCGCTGTTCACCGACGGCCTCGAGGACGAGCGGCAGCAGGGGATCACGATCGACGTCGCCTACCGCTATTTCTCGACCGACCGGCGGAAGTTCATCATCGCCGACACTCCGGGCCACGAGCAGTACACGCGCAACATGGCGACCGGGGCCTCGACCGCCGACCTGGCGATCATCCTGGTCGATGCCCGCCACGGCGTGCTGCCGCAGACGAAGCGGCACAGCTTCATCGTGTCGCTCCTCGGCATCAAGCACATCGTCGTCGCCATCAACAAGATGGACATCGTGGGCTACGACCAGGCGGTCTTCGAGAGGATCAAGGCCGACTACATCGACTTCGCCTCGCGGCTGGATCTGCCTGACGTTCATTTCATGCCGATCTCGGCGCTCAAGGGCGACAACGTCGTGACGAATAGCCCGAACATGCCGTGGTACACGGGCAGCCCGCTGATGACGCTGCTGGAGACGGTCTACATCGGTTCCGACCGCAATCTGGAGGACTTCCGGTTTCCGGTGCAGGTGGTGCTGCGGCCGAACCTTGATTACCGCGGCTTCGCGGGCACGATCGCCTCGGGCATCATCCGTCGCGGGGACGAGATCATGTCGCTTCCGTCCCGAAAGAAAAGCCGCGTGAAGTCGATCGTGACCTTCGACGGCGAACTTGAGGAGGCCTTTGCGCCGCAGTCGGTCACGCTCACCCTCGAGGACGAGATCGATTCGAGCCGCGGCGACATGCTCGTCCGGCCGGGCAACGTGCCGAAGGTCGACCAGCGGTTCGAGGCGATGGTGGTCTGGATGGCTGAGGAGCCGCTGGTCCCGGGCCGGCAGTATCTCTTCAAGCAGACGAGCAAGGTCGTTCCCGGCGCGGTGAGCACGCTCCGCTACCGCGTCGACATCAACACGCTCCACAGCCAGCCCGCCCCGACGCTGGCGCTCAACGAGATCGGCCGCTGCACGGTCACGCTCACGAGCCCCATCGCCCACGACACCTACCGCCGCAACCGCACGACCGGCGGCTTCATCATGATCGACCGGCTCACCAATGCCACGGTCGCGGCGGGCATGATCCTCGACCGCGAGGCCGAGGACGCCTCGACGGACCACTGGGGGCGGTCGGATTCTGCCGAACACCTCCATGCCGAGCAGAGCGGCGTGACGTTGGCCGAGCGGGAGGCACGGTTTGGCCAGAAACCCGCCACGATCCTGCTCACCGGCCTGACCGGTTCGGGCAAATCGACACTCGCCAAGGCGCTCGAACGAAAGCTCTTCGATATGGGCCGCGGCGTGGTCATCCTCGACGGCCAGAACATGCGGCTGGGCATCAGCAAGGATCTCGGCTTCACCGCCGCCGATCGCAGCGAGAACCTGCGGCGCAGCGTCGAAGTGGCACGGCTCTTCAACGACGCGGGCATGCTCTGCATCGCCGCCTTCGTGGCGCCCGATGATGCGGTCCGCCGGAAAGCTGCCGACCGGGTCGGCACCGACCGGTTTCTCGTCGTGCATCTCTCGGCACCGGTCGAGGTCTGCCGCACGCGCGACACCGAGGGCCACTACCAACTCGCCGATCAGGGAGAGTTGGCCAATTTTCCCGGCGTGTCGGCCCCGTACGAGCCGCCCACCGAACCCGACCTCGTGCTGCCCACGCATGAATGGCCGGTGGGCCGCTGCGTGGACGCGGTCGTGAAACTCCTCGAATCCCGCGGCGTGATCTGATGCCCGCGATGATCGGCATCCTCACTGTCTCCGATCGGGCCAGTCGGGGCGAGTATCAGGACGAGGGCGGCCCCGCCATCCGTGGCTACCTGGCCGAGGTGCTCGATTCGCCATGGGAGCCACGCGAGCAGATCGTGCCCGACGACCTCGACTCGATCGCCGCGGCGATCCGCACACTGGCGGCGGAAGGCTGCTGCCTTATCGTGACGACCGGCGGCACCGGTCCGGCGCCGCGGGACGTGACGCCCGAGGCCACCGAGCAGGTCTGCACCAAGATGCTCCCCGGCTTCGGGGAACGGATGCGGCAGGTGTCGCTCGAATACGTGCCGACGGCGATCCTCTCGCGGCAGACGGCGGGCGTCTGCGGCGGAGCGCTGGTCGTCAACCTACCGGGCCGGCCCAAGAGCATCCGCGAATGCCTCGACGCGGTGTTTCCGGCCATCCCCTACTGCATCGATCTCATCCACACGGGCAATCCCACGCCGCCGCGGCTCGAGACGAAGCCGGAACGGCTCGTGGCGTTTCGCCCGAAGGCATGACGCTGGCTTCACGAGAAACACGACATCCTGTCGTTTTCTCTTGGCCGACCTCCGTCGGCTGGTTCTTACCCGGCCCTCCGGGCCTGGCCTTACAAGAGCGTCAGGCCAGCCGTCGCGCGATCTGCGGTGCGAAGTAGGTGAGGATGCAATCCGCACCTGCCCGCTTGATCACCAGCAGGCTTTCAACCGCCGCCTTCTCGCCGTCGATCCAGCCATTGGCAGCCGCCGCATGGATCATCGCGTATTCACCGCTCACCTGGTAGGCGAAGGTCGGCACTCCGAATGACTGCTTGACGCGGTGGATGATGTCGAGCGACACGCCCGCGGGCTTCACCATCACCATGTCGGCGCCCTCGGCGAGATCGAGGGCGACCTCCCGGATCGCCTCGTCGCTGTTGGCGGGATCCATCTGGTAGGTCTTCTTGTCGGCCATGCCGAGGGCCGTCGCGCTGCCAACCGCGTCTCGGAAGGGGCCGTAAAACGCCGAGGCATACTTCGCCGCATAGGACAGGATGCAGATGTCCTGCCTGCCGGCAGCGTCGAGCGCCCGCCGGATCGCACCCACGCGGCCGTCCATCATGTCGGACGGCGCGACGATCTGGCAGCCCGCCTCGGCGAGCACGACCGCCTGCCGGCAGAGCACCTCGACCGTCTCGTCATTGAGGATCCGGCCATCACGGAGCAGGCCGTCGTGGCCGTGGCTGGTGTAGGGGTCGAGTGCCACGTCGCAGATGACGCCCACCGCGTCACCGAGTTGCCGCCGAATCGCCCGCACGGTGCGGCAGACGAGATTGTCGGGATCGGTGGCATGGGCGGCGTCGTCTGACTTGTGCCGCGGCTCCACGACGGGAAACAGCGCGACGGCGGGGATGCCCACCTGCCGGGCCTCGTCGGCCGCCTTGACCACGCCGTCGATCGAGAGCCGTTCAACGCCCGGCAGGCTCGGCACGGGCAGGCTCGCCTCATGGTCATGGACGAAGAGCGGCCAGACCAGGTCAGCCGGAGAGATCGTGGTTTCGCAGACCATCCGGCGGAGCCAGGGATGCTGCCGGTTCCGGCGGAGACGGGTGTCGGGAAAGGAGGCGGAGCGTGTCATGGGGTGTCGATTCTCACCGGTCATCGATCAGCACGGCCGATTCGAGCGCCAGTCCAAGCCCGCCGGCATCGCCCGTCAGGGTGGCCACGGCGCACGATTCGTCGGTCTCCCAGACGGCCACCCTGCGGGCCGTCACGCCCAGGTCGCCGAGCACTCCGGGGGCCACGACCTCGAGCAGGTAGCGGGCCATGTTCTCGGCGGTCGGGTTATAGGGCATCACGAAATACTTCGTCGGCTCGACCATCCGGATCGCCGCCAGGGCGTTGGCGTCCTCCTCGAAGATCAGGAAGGCGTGGTCCCAGTTGGCGTCGAGCCAGGAGAGCATCCGCTGCTTGATCAGCGAAAAGTCGACGATTCGGCCGACGCTGTCGACCTCGACCCCGCCGCCCGCGGCCACCACCTCGATGTCGACCCGGTAGTTGTGGCCGTGGAAGAAGGCGCACTTGCTCTCGTGACGATAGAGACGGTGGCCCGCGCAGAACTTGAGTTGCCGGATCAATGAGAGCTGCGTGACGGCGGGATCGTGCATGGCTCGACTCCTGGACTGCTTCTGGACTACTTCTGGAAGAGGGTCTGGAGATGCGGTCAGGCGGAGGCCGTTTCGCGGGAGAGCGTCTCCACCCGGATCGGCTGGATGTCGAACTTGGGATTCTGGCCGAGAAACCGGCAGGGATTGTTGTGAAACACGTCGATCGCCTCCTGCAGCGAGTGGCCACGGCGGCGGTATTCGACGATGCACTCCTGCAGCGTGAAGGGATCGCTCGGCCCCCAGTCGGCCGAGGAGTTCACGAGGATGCGGTCGGTGCCGTATTTCTCGAGCATGTCGACGGCCCGCTTCGGCGAGCACTTGGTGATGGGATAGAGCGTGAACCCCACCCAGTAGCCTGCATCGAGGCAGGGGCGGATCGTCTGCTCCTCGACGTGGTCGATCCAGATCCGCTCCCTGTCGACGTTCATCCCGGCCAACACCTCGAGCACCCGCTTCGTGCCGTGGGCCTTGTCGGCCAGATGGGGCGTGTGGATCAGCACGAGCTGCCCGTGCTTCATCGCGATGTCGACATGGGCCTCGAGCGACTCGCATTCATTTTTCGTCGACTTGTGCAGGCCGGTCTCGCCGACACCGAGCACGGTGGGCTTCGCGAAGAACTCGGGGAAGTGCTTGAGCACCTCGCGTGTGAGCGTGGGGTTCTCGGCCTCCTTCGGGTTCACCGCCACCCAGGAGAAGTGGCGGATGCCATACTGCGCCGCACGCGTTGGCTCGAACTCGCTGATCTGCCGAAAGTAGTCGATGAACGTCTCGGGATAGAGCCTGTCAAACCCGGCCCAGAAGGCAGGCTCCGCGACAGCCACGACGCCGCTCATCGCCATCCGCTCGTAGTCCTGCGCCGTGCGGGCGATGGCGTGGTAATGGGGCTGAATGATCTGCATGGTCGTGCGTGGCTCCTTGGAATCGGCGGCGGTCGTGCGGCCTTTCGGCTCTTTCAGTCCTTGGCAAACAGTTCGAGCATCGTCACGGTCCGCTCGCGGTCGGCGTGCGGCGCCACAAGGATCGCGACCGCCTCGCGGAGCCGAGCCATGCTGCCGGCTCCGTTCTGTCCGGCCGAAGCCCGGCCGTTTCCTGAACCGCCGGACTCGCGGGCCAGCGCGGCCTCATAGCGATCGAAATGGGCGGCGATCTCGAGCAGCATGTGGCGGCTCTCGAGAAAATAGGTTTCCGCGACCTGAGCTGCTGAAAGCATGTTCCGGAACAACCGTGGGGAAGGGGAGGAAGCACCGACGGACAGCGACCCCTTCATCATAGCCTCTGGCAGGGTGGCTCACAGGCACGCGACTGCACCACCTCCCCAACCGGTGCGACCCATGCAACCGGAAAGATTCTTGACAAGTGGCACTCGAGGGGTAGCGTTGGGAGAGCGTTGGCTGGCGGTCTCGGGCTTCTCGTCGCGGCGGAAACTGGAAACGATCGACCGATGCTCCTCGTCACCGGCGGTGCCGGATTCATCGGCAGCAACTTCGTCCTCGATTGGCTCGCTGCGCACGACGAACCGGTCGTCAACCTCGACAAACTCACCTACGCCGGCAACCTGCGGAATCTCGATTCCCTGGCGAGCGACCGGAGGCACCATTTCGTTCGTGGCGACATCGGTGACAGCGGCCTCGTGGCAGGCCTGCTGGCCGAGCACCCGATCCGCGCCGTCGTGCACTTCGCCGCGGAGAGCCATGTCGACCGCTCCATCCGTGGTCCGGACGCGTTCATCCAGACCAACATCGTAGGCACGTTCCGTCTCCTGGAGGCGACTAGGGCCCATTGGGCCACGCTGGCTCCGGATCGCCGGGATACGTTTCGGTTCGTGCAAGTGTCGACGGACGAGGTCTATGGGTCGCTCGACGCCGACGCCCCCGCGTTCACCGAGGCGCATCGCTACGAGCCCAACAGCCCCTACTCGGCCAGCAAGGCGGCCGCCGACCATCTGGTCCGCAGCTACCACCACACCTACGGCCTTCCGGTGCTCACGACCAACTGTTCGAACAACTACGGCCCCTTCCACTTCCCCGAGAAACTGATCCCCCTGTGCATCTTGAACGCGCTCTCCGGGAAACCGCTGCCCATCTACGGCGACGGCCGCCAGGTCCGCGACTGGCTCTACGTGAAGGATCACTGCAGCGCGATCCGGCGGGTGCTCGAGGCGGGCCGGCTCGGGGAAACCTACAACGTTGGCGGCTGGAACGAGCAGGCGAACCTCGACGTGGTCCGCACGCTCTGCGGGATCCTCGACGAGGAGCGGCCGCGGGCCGATGGCCGCAGCTATGCCGAACAGATCGAGTTTGTGAAGGACCGCCCCGGCCATGACCGTCGCTATGCGATCGACGCCTGCAAGCTGGAGCGAGAGCTGGGCTGGCGGCCGGCCGAAACATTCGCGACCGGCATCCGCAAGACGGTGCGTTGGTATCTCGACAACCAGGCCTGGGTCGCCGATGTGACCAGCGGTGGCTACCGGGAGTGGATCGAACGACACTACGCGCCATCCGGATTGGCACCATGAAGATCCTCCTGTTCGGACGAGGCGGCCAGGTGGGCCGCGAACTCGAGCAGGTGCTGCCGTCGCTGGGTCACCTGGCGGCGTTCGGCCGCGACCACGCCGATCTGGAACGCCCAGACGCCATCCAGGCACTGATCCGCCGCGAGTCTCCCGACATTGTCGTCAACGCCGCCGCCTACACCGCCGTCGACAAGGCCGAGTCGGAGCCCGAGCGTGCCCGGCAGATCAACGCCGACACCGTGGGCGTCATCGCCGACGAGACGGCCCGGCTCGGTGGATGGCTCGTGCACTACTCGACTGATTACGTCTT
>CAYSPN010000096.1:0-5160 GCA_964432895.1 uncultured Candidatus Kuenenia sp. | reverse complement strand
ATCTGATCGACGGTGCGGGTCTACACGAGCAGCCCGACGCGACGTTTGAGGGGCCGTTCGACGAGTCCCCGGTGCAGTGACCGGAAAATGGGGACGGGAGCGATTTTTAAAACGGCACCACCCACGTGGCCTTCGGCCGTCGAAAAATCGCTCCCGTCCCCATTTTCCCCAGTCTTCCCGAGCCGACCCCGCGGGCGTTTCGCGTGGCTCACGGAGTGCGCGGGCCGATACACCCCGTCATGGGGAATCGCAACGAGCGGACACGGTGTGCGGAAGGCTGTTGTGCAACGACGCGCAGCCTCCGCAGTCGGAGTTTTGCCGAAGCGACCCCAGCCTTGCGTATCGCCCCCGGCACTGGCAAGGGAGCGGCGCCGCGGCGGGCGCTCCTGGGGGCCGACGCGTTCGAGCATGTGATGGCGCGGCTGGTCGGCAGTCGCGTCGGCTACGTGCAGCCGGTGGGGCATGTCGGGGATGCCCTGATCGAGCTCGCCATGAAGCAGCTCTTCGCGGAGTTTGGCATCCGCTGGCTGCAGCTGGACCTCGACGATCCTGCCGAAGTGGATGTGGTCGTGTTTGGTGGCGGCGGCAGCATGGGCCGGCGATCTGCGGAGAACCACACGCTTCGCACACGGGCCCTGGGGCTCGGCATGCCGGTCGTCATCCTGCCACAGTCGTTCACCGACCGTGAGGACCGGCCATTCGCCAGTGTGTTCGTCCGCGAGCAGGCGAGCCTTGGCCTTCGGACGGACGGCGTCCTCGCCCCCGATCTCGCACTTGGCCTGGTCTGGCCTGCTGCCGGCCCGCCGGTGCAAGATCTCGGCATCCTGATGCGGCGCGACCACGAGCGGAGGGGACGGCTGCTGCAGCTCGCGCGTGATCCAGCCGCCCTCTGCAACACGCCAGTCGAGACGCTCGCCCTGGCGGCTCGGTATCGGCGGATCATCACCGACCGACTGCACTTTGCGATCGCGGGGCTGCATGCCGGCCGCGAGGTCACGCTCTTGCCGAACAATTATCACAAGAACCGGTCGATGCATGAGACGTGGCTGGCCGGCCTCGGCTGCCACTTCGCGGAAAGCGTGGAAGCCGCGCTCCTGCAGCAGGCGGCCGCGGCACGCCGCGGGCAGCGGGCTGCCGCGTAGCGGAGATCCTGAACGGCTGGCAGTCAGGCCGGCCGCAGGGTATGAACACAGGGTATGAACAGAGGCATGCGATTCGTCGTCTTGTTCCTGCTTGGCTGGTTGTTCTTCGGGGCGACTTCGGCGTCCGCCGCGCCGCCGCTCCGTGTGGGCATGGAACTCTCCTACCCGCCCTTCGAAATGACTGATCCGCAGGGGCAGCCGACGGGCGTGAGCGTGAAGCTCGCCGAGGCGCTCGGTCGGCACCTCGGCCGCGAGGTGGCCATCGAAAATATCGCGTTCGACGGCCTCATTCCCGCGCTCAAGACGGGCAAGATCGACTGCATCATCTCCTCGATGACCGCCACGCCTGAACGGAGCAGGTCGATCGCCTTCTCGGAGCCCTATCTGAAGACCGGGCTGGCGCTGCTTGTCGGCAAGGACTCCCCCGTGCAGTCGGCCGCTGATCTCGACGCGGCCGGCCGCACGGTGGCCGTCAAGAAGGGCACGACCGGGCATCAGTATGCCTCGACGACTTTCAAGCGGGCCCGACTGCTCGTGCTCGACAAGGAATCGGCAGCGGTGATGGAGGTCGCACAGGGGAAGGCCGACGCCTTCATCTACGACTCGCTGTCGGTCTACCAGAACCACAAGCGGCAGCCCGACACGACGCGGGCCCTGCTTCGTCCGTTTCGCGAGGAGACGTGGGCCGTCGGCCTGCGGCCCGGCGACACGCAGCTCCGCGACCAGATCAACGGCTTTCTGAAGGCGTTCCGCAGCGAAGGCGGTTTTGAGAAGCTCGGCGACGAATTCCTGCCCGAGGAGAAGGCCTCCTTCAAGCAGCAGGGCATTCCCTTTTACTTCTGACCCAGAATCAAAAAAGGGACGCAGCCAGTCGTGTTCGGTACGGCGTGTGCGGGCGGCCCGTATTCCCTTGCTTGCGCTGCGGGCTTTGATGAAGAGGGGTTCCCATGCAAGCCCGAAGCGCGAGCGAGGGAATCCGGGGCAGAAAAGAGCTGCGGCCGCTCTTCTGTCCGTAAGATGTCGTAGACTATCGCAGATGCCCCGCTGGCTCGCTCATACGATCGTCGTCGTCCTGTTCGTGGCGCTCATCGCGCTGGCGTTCTCACGGGTGAACTATGCCTGGAACTGGGCGGGGGTCTGGGAATACCGCCGGAAGCTGCTGCAGGGCTTCGGCGTCACCGTCGCGCTCAGTCTGACCTCGCTGATCGTCAGCACCCTGATCGGCATGCTCGCCGCGGTGTTGCTGGGCTCGAAAAATGTCCTGCTGGAGGCGGTGGGCCGCGTGTATGTGGAACTGATCCGCGGCACGCCGTTGCTCGTGCAACTGCTGATCGGCTTCTACGTGGTGGCCAGCGCCGTGGGGCTTGAAAACCGCTACGTCGTCGGCGTGCTTCTGCTCTCGCTCTTCAGCGGCGCCTACATGGCCGAGATCTTTCGCGGCGGCCTCGCCGCTATTCCGCAGACGCAGCGGGATTCCGCCCGGGCCATCGGCCTCACTCCCTGGCAGTCGTTCCGGCTTGTGATCCTGCCGCAGGCTATTCGTCTCGTGCTGCCGGCCGTGGCGGGCCAGTTTGTCTCGCTGATCAAGGATTCGTCGCTGCTCTCCGTGATCGCGGTCTCCGAGTTCACGCTCGCCGCCCAGGAGGTGAACTCGTTCACCTACTCCACGCTCGAAAGCTATCTGCCACTGGCCGCGGGCTACCTGCTGCTTACGCTTCCCCTCTCGGCCGTGTCGCGGATGCTGGAACACCGCTATCGGTATGAGGCGTGAAGGCGGTATGAGGCGTGAAGGCCAGAACGCATGAAGACTGGGCACCGCGAAGGCCGGGCATTATGAACCTCGAGATCAACGGCCTCGTGCAGCGATTCGGCACGGCTACCGTGCTCGACGGCTTGGAACTGCACACCGGCGACGTGCGGTCGCTTGTGCTCGTGGGGCCGTCAGGGGGCGGCAAGTCAACGCTGCTGCGGATCCTCGCGGGACTCGACGTGCCGGTGGCCGGCAGCGTGGCCTTCGATGGCGAGCGTCTTGCCCGTGATGAGACGTCGCTGCGTGCCTACCGGCGGACGGTAGGCACGGTCTTCCAAGCCTACAACCTGTTTCCGCATCTCACGGCCATGGACAACCTGCTCCTGCCGCTGGTGCACGTGCACGGCCTGTCTGAGCCAGAGGCGCGGGCTCGCGTTCGGGAGCCGCTCGAGCGGTTTCATCTTGCCGAGCACGCCCACAAGCGTCCGGCCGAACTCTCTGGCGGTCAGAAGCAGCGGATCGCCATCCTGCGGGCACTCGTCGTGCAGCCGAAGCGGCTGTTCCTCGACGAGCCAACCTCCGCGCTCGATCCGGAGATGACGGCCGAGGTGCTGGAGATGATCGGGGAGCTGAAGGATCTGGGCACGCAGTTCGTGCTGGTGACCCACGAGATGGGATTTGCGCGGCGTGCGGCCGATCTCGTGGCATTCGTCGGCGACGGTCGTGTGCTTGCTCACGGTCCGCCGGCTGAGATCATCGACCGCTGCGACGTGCCGCGGGTGCGCAGTTTCTTCGCGAGGATTCTTCCATGATCGAACCCAACGAACCGATCGATACGTCCCGGCAGGCCTTTCTCGGCTCGCTGATCGCCGATGCCGTGGCGATGCCGGTGCACTGGTATTACGACCGCCAGGCCCTGGCCCGCGATTACGGCACGATCACCGGCTATCTCGCCCCAAAGAATCCACATCCCGACAGCATCCTCTGGAGGTCGAGCTACACCGCCGCCAGCCCGAAGACCGACATCCTCCGCGAGCAGGCTCAATACTGGGGTAAGCGTGGCATTCACTACCACCAGTTCCTCACCGCCGGAGAGAACACGCTCAACCAGTTGTTGGCGGTTGAGCTGTATGAGTTGATCCGCCGCGATCGCGACTACGACTGCGAGCGCTGGCTCGACCGCTACATCGCCTTCATGCTCGCGGCTGGCAAGCACCGTGACACCTACGTCGAGGAATACCACCGCGACTTCTTCACGAACCTTGCCGCTGACCGCAAGCCGATCAATTGCGGCGTCAAGGACGTGCACATCGGCGGGCTTGTGGCAGTGCCCGCCATCGTGGCAGCGCTCGGGCCCCGGCATCCCGAGTTGCGACGGATCGTGCGGCTTCATGTCGGCCTCACCCACAAAGACGACGAGGTGCTCGATGCCGCCGACGTGCTCACGAAGATGCTGATCCACGTCTGCCAGGGAGAGGATCTCCGCACCGCGATCCTCGACCATGCCAATGGCTGGATCTCCGCGGCCAAGATCCGCGACTGGGACCGCTATCCTGACGACGTCGTCGTGGGACGGGTCCTGAGTCCGGCCTGCTACATCCCCGACGCCTTCCCTGCGGCCCTCTTTCTGGCCTGGCGGTATGCCGGCACGTTCGCGGCGGGCGTCTGCGCCAACGCCCAGGTGGGAGGCGACAACTGCCATCGGGGCGCGGTCGTGGGGTCGCTCCTCGGCGCCGGAGGGCCGATTCCGAGCCCATTTCTGGAAGGCTTGCGGCTGGGTGCTAGAGTGACGGGATAGTTTTTCCGACCTCATCATTCGCACGTATGAACCCGATCGCATCCGCCGCCTCAGCCACTGCGCCCCGTGTCCGCTTCGCGTCCCTGTCCACGCCGCTCGTGCCGACGAAAACGGTGCTGCTGGCCGCCGATCCGGCGGCTGCCGACCCGGTGGCCGCCAAGCGCGAGGAACTGCGTCGGTATTTCCACCAGACGAGCGAGCTCTACGAACGGCTCTTTGATTTGATCCGCGACGATGCGTCGTATTACGAACGGCACGAGCCGCTCCGGCATCCGCTGATCTTCTATTTCGCCCACCCCGCCGTTTTCTACGTTAACAAACTCATCGCCGGCCGGTTCATTCCCGGCCGGCTCGATGCCAGGCTCGAGGCGATGATGGCTGTGGGCGTGGACGAGATGTCGTGGGACGATCTCAACACGGCCCACTACGACTGGCCGAGCGTGGCGGCCATCCGCGACTACCGAGCCGGC
>CAYSPN010000095.1:0-2706 GCA_964432895.1 uncultured Candidatus Kuenenia sp. | reverse complement strand
GGAGACGATCGGCGGGGGCTGATCGTCGAGCGGGACTTCGTGCTGCTGGATCTCGCTCGCGTCGGGAAGCCTGCCGATCGCGACCACGCTGCCGCAGTGCTCGCGGGCATCCGCAGCGGGTTTGCCGGACCACGTGGACGGACAGCCGGCATCGATGCAGCCGGCATGAATGCAGCCGGCACGGAGGACGACGCGTGGCCGATCGGCCGGGTCGTCCAGCGTCGCGGGGCGGTCGTTCGGAATGGTGCCATGCGGCAGGGAGACGCCGACGAATTGAGGTTCGTGCGGTCGCGGCTGATGAGCATTCCGGTGGCGGGCAGCGCCGGATCTTTTCTGCCCGGCCTCGAGCTCGCATTCGACCAGCATCAACAGTCAGGCATCATCGCCACCGACGGATACGGCCGGCCGATCGCCGACCCCTTCGGGATCAAGTCGCGGCCCGATGGCGGGCGGCTGATGCCGATGTTTCAGCCGGGGGGACTCGATCAGGCTGCGGTCATAGGCCGGGTCGTCTTCATTCGCGCCGGAGCGAGTGTCGCTGCGTTCGAGATGGCGGGGACCGTTGGGGCAGGGCAGGGGGCCTCCCGGAACCGACCGCTTTGGATGCTCGCGGACCGATCCGATCCGACGGGGGAGGCGAGGGCCGTCGGGTTTGTCATGAACATCGGCGGCGGCAAGGCCGCGCGCCACGGCACCATCGCTCCGAACATCGCTCTGGGCGCGCGTGTCTCCGAACCGCGGGGCGCGGACGAGAGCGGCCGGCGGACGAGCGCGCCCGACTGGGTCGCACGGTGCACGGGGGTGGCGATCATGGTAGACCGCTCGCTGAAGGTCCACGATCCGCTCACGGGGCGATTGCTGTGGGAACGTCAGCGGCTGCCCGCGTTCGGGGAACTGATCGGCGACGACGACTTTCTGTGTGTCTGTCCTCCCGATGGTCGCGGTGCGGTCGTCCTGTCGATGGCCGACGGCAGGATCGTGCGGACGCTCGACCTGCCGGCGAGCGAACGTCGACTGCTCAGCTGCGGCCGCCACATTCTCGCGCTGCAGCCGAGCGATGGATCGGCCGAACGGAACGCAGCCAGCGGTGCCGAATCTTCCGACGCTGGCGGGGCGGGCAGGAGTTGGACCCGCCGGGTGCGGCTCGAACGATTGGATCCGGTGGATGGTCAGCGTCAGCCACTTGGTGACTATCCCGGCGAGTCGCGGGCATCGACCGCTGGCGACGGACGGCTCGCGGTGGTGGAGCCGTCCGGAGACTTGAGCCTGCTCGACATCGATGCGGCTCGGGTGCTGTTCCGCACGCGGCTGTCCGACATGCCTGCGGGGCTGGAGCATCTCCAGGTTCTCTCCTGGAATGGCAGCTATCTCGTGCTGGTGGGCCGCGCTGAAACGGCCGAGGAGCAGAAGCAGTTGGAGCGAATTGGCGTCATCGCGCCGCTGCCGGGCATGTCGGGCCGGGAAATACCCCAGCTCGTCACCGGCTCGTTGTGGGCGGTCGACGGCGTGAGCGGTGACATGCTCTGGCCAGTGCCGGCGACGATCCTCAGGCACTCGCTGCAGGGCCACGGCGGCTCACAGTTGCCGGTTTTGCTGTTCGCCCGATCGATTCAGGCCGTTCGCGAGCCTGACCGCCAGCGCCTCAGCGTGCTCTGCATCGACAAGCGGACGGGGCAGGCCGTCTATGCCGACGACCGCTTCAACGGCCGCTCTGTCACACGGCCGGATATGATGGTGATCGGCTGTAGCATCAGCGGCGACCCCGCCACGCACACGATCGCTCTCGCGCAGGCCAGGCGAGACGTTCCCGATCTGCAGTTGGAGTTCACCGGGGCTCCGACCGCCCCGCGGCCGCCGTATCAGGCCTCCGCGACGCGGTCGTCAGCCGCGGCGGATCCCCTGGTCGAAATCGAATACTGGATCAAGAAGGCGCTGACGATTCCGCTCCCCTTCTGAATCCGACAGCCCACGGCGCTCCCACATGATCCGCACGTTCTGCACGCTTGCTGCCATCCTTGCGACGCTGGTCGCCGTCGTGCCCGTGTCGCTGGCGGCGGCGCCATCGGAAGAAAAGGTCGATCTCGTCATCTCGAAGGGGCTCGACTGGCTGGTCCGCAAGCAGTCGCGACGGGGCAGTTGGGCGGCGAATGAGGGCCGCTACCCGACGGCCATGACGGCGCTGGCCGGCACGGCACTGCTCATGGAGGGGTCGACGACCACGCAGGGAAAGTATGCCGAGGCGATCCGTCAGGCGGTCGACTATCTCGTGAGCCGGTCCCGGCCCAACGGCCTTATCGGCGATCCGAAGGGGGACGATCGCTACACCTACGGCCACGGCTTCTCGATGCTCTTCCTCTCGCAGGTGCTCGGGGAGGAGGAGGACGAACGCCGCCGCGAGGAGCTCGTGCGGGTGCTCGACAAGGCGGTGGAATTTTCCGGTCGCGCGCAGACGTCTGACGGGGGATGGGGCTACGTGAGCGCGAAGGACGGCAACAACTTCGACGAGGGATCGACCACGATCACGCAGGTGCAGGGGCTGCGTGGCTGCCGCAACGCGGGCATCGCCGTGCCTCGCGAGATCATCGACAAGGCGATCGCCTACATCCACAAGTGCACGATGCCCGACGGCGGCGTGCAGTACAGCTCCAAGGGGGGCGGAGGCCGCCCGGCTATCTCCGCCGCCGCCATTGCCTGCCTGTTCAACGC
>CAYSPN010000094.1:0-12268 GCA_964432895.1 uncultured Candidatus Kuenenia sp. | reverse complement strand
GATACCGCCATCATCTGGATGGGTGAATTCAGCCGCACCCCCAACATCAACGGTGGTGGCGGCCGCGACCACTGGGCGCGGAGCTGGAGCGTGGTGGTCGGCGGCGCCGGCTTCAAACGTGGCGTGGTCGTGGGTGAGACCAGTTCCGACGGCAAGGAAGTGGTCACCGAGCCCTACTCGTCGCAGGACGTAATGGCCAGCGTGCTCAAGTCGCTCGGCATCTCCCTCGAGACCACCTTCACGGCCAAGAACGGCCGGCCGATGAAGATCGCCAACTCCGGGAAGGTGATCAAGGAGTTGTTCACCTGAGCGGCCCGCCAACGGGGCGTCTGGGCGTTCAGGTGGGCGGCGCCGTCGGCATGGCCGGAACGGTGCGGCCCGTGCTGCAGTCTGTCTGGCCCGTGCTCTTGTTGCCGGTACTCTTTGAGCAGTTGCTTGGACTGTCGGTGGGCTTCACCGACAAATGGCTGGCCGGCAACCTTCTCGAGGGTGCCGAGCCTCTGGCGGCGGTGGGCCTCGTCGCCTACTGCCTGAGTTTTCTTCCCGGCCTCTTCGCCATCCCAGCTGTCGCGGCCACGGCGTTGGTGTCGCGGAGCGTGGGCGCGGGCGACCTGCCCGGTGCCCGGCGGGCGGCCGCACAGACGCTGCTCGTGGCTGCGGTGCTGACGGCGGCAGTGCTCGGTCTGGTGGCGGTGTTTGGCCAGAGCTTCGTTCAGGCGCTCGGGCTGCCACCGGGCAGTACGGCGTTGGCCTCGCGGTATCTCGCGATCGTCCTGCCGGCACTCCCTGCGATGATGATCATTCATGTCGGCGTGGCCGTGCTCCGCGGCGCGGGAGACATGTGGGCCGGCCTGCTCGCGATGTCGGTGGTCAACCTCGTGAACGCTGGGGCGAGCTTTGTCCTAGCGGCAGGTACGGCTGGGCTGCCGCGGCTGGGCTGGGAGGGACTGGCCTGGGGAACGACTCTTGGCTACTGCATGGGGGCCGGCTGCGTGATCGGACTGCTCTTCCGGCGGGGAAGGGGCCTGCGGCCGGCGCGGGCGGATTGGCTGCCCGACGGGGGGTGGCTCAGCCGCATCCTGCATGTGGGCATTCCTGCCGGCGTGGATGCCATCGCCAACGCATCGTGTCACCTGGCGTTTTTGTCGATCGTGAACAGTCTGGGGGACGTGGCCGCCGCGGCACACTCCGTCGCCATCACGATCGAATCGCTCGCCTTTCTGCCCGGCAGTGCCTTCATGGTGGTGGCCGCCACGCTGGCCGGCCAGTTTCTGGGGGCGGGAGACGAGCGCCGGGCGCGGCGGAGCATCTGGCAGGCGGCCATGGCCTGCATGGCGCTCATGTCAGCCGCTGGGCTCGTGTTCCTGGCAACGGCGGACGGCTTGGCGGTCTGGTTCGTCGGGGGCGAATCCCGGCAGCCCGAGGTGGCGGCGTTGACCGCGCAACTCGTCCGCATCGTCGCATTCGCCCAGCCGCCGCTGGCGCTCCTGATGGTGCTGTCCGGGGGGCTGCGGGGAGCCGGAGCCACGCGGCTGCCGCTGGCCGTCAACTTCCTGGGGTTGCTCCTGGTGCGGCTGCCGCTGGCGGCCTTTCTGGCGTGGGATTCGATCACGCTGCCGGTCGGGCTGGGCACCATTCCGGGCCTGGGGCTGGCGGCGGTCGGCGCGTGGTATGCCATGGCGGCCGACCTGACGGTCCGCGGCTTCGCGATGCTCATCATCTTCACACGAAAAGGCTGGTCGCGCGTGAGGGTGTGATTGCCATGGCCCCCCGCGTTTCGAACGCTACACTTCTTTCCAGAGGCGGTCGATGAGTGCCGCTCCCCACGCAGCGTGCTGAGAGGGCCGTCGATGGCAGCAGCAGATCTCGACATCGAACACTGGAGCACGGCCGATGCGGCCGATCTCTACGAGGTGTCCCGCTGGGGCAACGGCTATTTTTCGGTGGGGCCCACCGGCCACCTGTTGGTGCACCCCGACAAGAATCCCACCAAGAGCATCGACCTCAAGCAGCTCGTCGACCGACTGCAGATCCGCGGGATCGACCTGCCGATCCTGCTGCGATTCGCCGAGATTCTCGAACACCGCCTCGGGGAGATTCACGGGGTGTTCGCATCGGCCATCAAGGAGAGCGGATACCGCGGCGACTATTGCTGCGTCTATCCGGTGAAGGTCAACCAGCAGCGGCAGGTGGTGGAAGAGGTGCTCAAGTTCGGACGCCCCTATCACTTCGGGCTCGAGGCGGGCAGCAAGCCGGAACTACTGGCGGTGATCGCACTGGCCGATAACGACACCCCGATCATCTGCAACGGCTTCAAGGACGCCGAGTTCATCGAGACGGCAATGCTCGCGCAGAAGATCGGCCGCCACATCA
The DNA here is from genome assembly GCA_964432895.1 of uncultured Candidatus Kuenenia sp. Classification (GTDB taxonomy): domain Bacteria; phylum Planctomycetota; class Planctomycetia; order Pirellulales; family UBA1268; genus CAMCQY01. The sequence goes on along the minus strand of CAYSPN010000094.1, from coordinate 9,895 downwards.
TCCCGGTTGTGGAGCGGTTTTCCGAGCTGCACATGGTGCTCGAATACGCGGAAAAGCTCGGCGTGCGTCCGCGGATCGGCATGCGGGTGAAGCTCGCCACGCGCGGGAGCGGCCGTTGGCAGGCATCGGGTGGCTTTCGCAGCAAGTTCGGCCTGACGGCGAGCGAGCTGGTGAAGGGACTTGAACTGCTCGCCTCCAAGGGGATGGAAGACTGTCTGCAGTTGCTGCATTTCCACCAGGGCAGCCAGATCACGAACATCCGCCACATCAAGGCCGCCCTCAACGAGGCCTCGCGGATCTACGCCGAACTGGTGAAACGGGGTGCGGGACTCAAGTATCTCGACGTGGGCGGCGGACTCGGCGTGGACTACGACGGCTCCCAGACGAACTTCGAGTCGAGCGTGAACTACAGCCTCCAAGAATATGCCAACGACGTCGTCTACCACGTGCAAAACGCCTGTGACGAGGCTGGAGTGCCCCATCCGACGATCATCTCGGAGAGCGGTCGGGCGATCGTCGCCTATCACAGCATGCTGATCTTCGGCGTGCTGGGCGTGTCAGAGCAGGGGGGCAATGGCGAACTGGTCGAGCCTGCGGCCGACGCCGAGCAGCCGCTGCACGACCTCATGGAAACCTTTCAAAACATCAACATCCGCAACTTGCTGGAGAGCTATCACGACGCGCAGCAGTCTCTCGACACGGCGATGAACCTGTTCGCCAGCGGCTACCTGCCGCTCGACCAGCGATCGTCCGTCGAGAATCTCTACTGGGCGATCTGCCGAAAGATTGCCAAGATGGCGAAACAGCTTGAGTTCATGCCGGAGGAACTGGAGGGGCTGGAGGCCACTCTCTCCGACACCTATTTCTGCAATTTCTCGCTCTTTCAGTCGATGCCCGACAGCTGGGCGATCAAGCAACTCTTTCCGGTGATGCCGATCCACAGGCTCAACGAGCGGCCCACGCACAACGCCGTGCTCGGCGACGTGACCTGTGATTCCGATGGCAAGATCGATCAGTTCATCGACCGCCGGGATGTGAAACGAACGCTCCCCCTGCATGCCTGGCAGAACGAGCCCTACTACCTGGGAGCGTTCCTGATCGGTGCCTATCAGGAGATCCTCGGCGATCTGCACAACCTGTTCGGCGACACGAACGCCGTGCACGTCAGCACCGACGAACGGGGCGAGGTCGTCGTCGATGCCGTCATCAAGGGAGACACTGTCCGGGAGGTGCTCGACTACGTGGAGTTCGACGCCAACCAGTTGGTGCAACGACTGCGGGCCTCGATCGAGCAGGCGGTCCGCGACGGTCGGATCTGCGACGGCCAGGCGGGCCGGTTCCTGAAGTTCTACGAAGAAGGCCTCGGCGGCTACACCTACCTCGAGGAGCCGGGCTGAACGCTGCCTGGGGCTGCCCATGCCCCGTCGCCGGACGTTCGCTGCGGCCATCCTGGCCTCCGCTCACTCCATGCTGACGGCGCTTCGCCATCCATGGCTCCGCTGGTCAGCAAGGCCGGCTCTCGGGGCACGGGCAACCCCTCACGGGTTCGGCGATCGAAAAAAACAGATTCTAAGGGTTCGGAGTAGGCACGATGCATCTGATCCGCGTGGGCGGCATCGCCCTCAACCAGACGCCGCTCGATTGGGACGGCAATCGTGACCGCGTCGTCGCGGCGATCGCGGAGGCGCGGGAACGCGGTGTTGCGATTCTCTGCCTGCCGGAGCTCTGCATCAGCGGCTACGGCTGCGAGGATGCCTTCCAGTCGCCGGGCGTGCAGCGGATGGCGTGGCGGGTGCTCGAGGAGATCGAACCGCATACAGCCGGCATGGTCGTGGCGGTCGGCCTGCCGGTGCGGTTCGAGAACGGGGTCTACGACGCGGTTGCGGTGCTGGCGGACGGCCGGCTGGCGGGCATCGCCTGCAAGCAGCATCTCGCCGGTGAGGGCATTCATTACGAGCCGCGATGGTTCCGGCCGTGGCCCAAGGGACGGCGGGCGCAACTGGTCGTCGACGGGCGGAGCGTGCCGATCGGCGACCTCCGGTTCGACTGCGGCGGCATCCGCGTCGGCTTCGAGATCTGCGAAGACGCTTGGGCGGCCGACCGTCCCGGGGCGGGACTGGCCGCGCGGGGCGTGGATCTGATCCTCAACCCGTCGGCGAGCCATTTTGCCTTCGGCAAAGACGAGATCCGCCGTCGGTTCGTGCTCGAGGGATCGCGGGCCTTCGGGGCGACGTATGTGTATGCCAACATGCTCGGCAACGAGGCGGGCCGCGCCATCTACGACGGCGGCGTCATCATCGCCACAGGCGGCCGGATCGCCGCCGTCGGCCGACGATTCTCCTTTACCGATCACGTCTGCACGACCGCGGTCGTCGATGTCGATGCCACGCGACTGGCGCAGACGCGGCTGTCGCTCGAGCCGATCCTGCCGGATCGGGATCGCGACAGTGACTGTGTCCCCATTTCCTTCACTCCGGCCGTCCTCACGCCCCAGCGGGAGCCGGCTGCGGGCGACGCCCGCGACGCCTGGGAAACGGCTGGCCATGTGAAGGAAGAGGAATTTGCCAGGGCCGTGGCGCTCGGGCTCTTCGACTACCAGCGGAAGAGCCGCTCGCGTGGCTTCGTCGTCTCGGCCAGCGGAGGCGCCGACTCCTCCGCCGTTGCCTGTCTCGTGGCGCTGGCCGTGCGGTTCGCCGCTCGCGAAATGACAGCCGTGGCGGTGGCCTCCCGGCTTGGCCTCTCCTTGCCACCAGGGAACGGGGCGGGCGACGCCGGTGCCGGCGATGCTGAAGCTGGCATTCGCCAGTTGATCCATGCGGTGCTGGTCTGCGTCTATCAGTCGACATCGCATTCCGGCGACGTGACCCGCAGCGCCGCGAAGGGGCTCGCCGAAAGCCTCGGTGCCGAGTTCCACGAGTTCGACGTGGAACGCATCGTGCATGGCTACCGGGCGCTGGCTGCCGCGGCCGTGGGCCGGCCGCTTGACTGGCGGACCGACGACATCGCCCTGCAGAACATCCAGGCGCGGGCCCGGGCTCCGGGGGTGTGGATGCTGGCGAACATCCGTGGTGCCTTGCTCGTCTCCACGAGCAACCGCTCCGAGGCGGCCGTCGGCTATGCAACGATGGACGGTGACACCTCCGGTGGCCTCGCTCCGATCGCCGGCATCGACAAGGCCTATCTGCGGCGATGGCTCGAGTGGCTCGAGCACGCCGGACCGGATGGCATCGGTTCATTCCCGGCACTGCATGCCGTGAACGTCCAGGCGCCGACGGCGGAACTACGGCCTCCCGCCGACCACCAGACCGACGAGGCCGATCTGATGCCCTACGACGTGCTCGATGCCGCCGAGCGGTGCGCGATCCGCGACAAGCAGACGCCGCTAGAGACCTGGCAGCGGCTCCAGATCGACTTCCCGGCGCACTCGGCGGGGCAGTTGGCCCTCTGGACGGAGCGGTTCTTCACGCTCTGGAGCCGCAACCAGTGGAAGCGGGAACGCTACGCGCCATCGTTCCATCTCGACGACGAGAACCTCGATCCGAAGACATGGTGCCGGTTTCCAATCCTCTCGGGCGGCTTCGCCCGGGAACTCTCCGAGTTGCGGGCCGCGGCGAGGCTGTGACCGTTCGTACTGTGGCATGATCGGCCGTGCAGAGAATCCATCACGCCCGCACCACCGCCTCCAAGGGTTCGCCTCGCTCGAAATGCACGAGGTTGCGGACCGTCTGGGCCGCGATGGCGTCGAGGGCGTTCTGCGTGAAGAACGCCTGGTGTGCCGTGATCACCACGTTGGGAAAGGTGAGCAGCCTCGTGAAGATGTCGTCGTGGATGATGGAGTTGCTGTGGTCGTCGAAGAACAGGTCGGCCTCCTCCTCGTAGACGTCCAATCCCAGGTGACCGAGCTGGCCCGTCTTGAGCGCCTCGATCACGGCGGGCGTGTCGATGAGCCCGCCGCGGCTGGTGTTGATCAGCATCGCGCCCCGCTTCATCCGCGCGATCGCTGCCGCGTCGATGAGGTGCCGTGTGTTGGGCTTGAGCGGACAGTGAAGTGTGACGATGTCGGCAGCAGCCAGAAGTTCTTCGAGCGGCATGAAGGCCACGCCACGGGCTGCAAGATTGGGCTCGGGCGTCGGGTCGTACGCCAGCACGCGGCAGCCGAAGCCGAGCATGATCTCGGCCACGCAGCGGCCAATTCGCCCCGTGCCAACCACGCCGACCGTCCGCCCGAAGAGGTCGAAGCCGAGCAGACCATCCAATGAAAAATTGCCCTCACGGACCCGGTTGTAGGCCTTATGGAGTCGGCGATCGAGCATGAGCATGAGGCCGATCGTGTGCTCCGCGACAGCGTATGGTGAATACTCCGGCACGCGGACCACCGGCAGCGAGAGCCGCGCGGCGGCGGCCAGATCAACCTGGTTGAAGCCGGCGCAGCGGAGCGTGATCAGTTTCACGCCCAGGGCCGCGAGGATCTCGAGCGTGGCGGCATCGAGCTGGTCGTTGACGAAGCAGTTGACGGCTGTGGCCCCCTCGGCGAGCCGGGCCGTGTCGCGGTCCAGCCGCGGCTCGAACCACGCCCACTCGATCGGCAGACCTGCCGACGCCGCTGTGAACGAGGCACGGTCGTAGGGTTTCACGGAAAAAGCGGCAACACGCATGGGCGGATCTCCTGCAACGTTCCTGGGAAGTCGCGGAAAGTCTATGGCAGAAGCCTTCCGTCCTGCCGAAAAAGGCTTTTCCAGCGGCCTGAAACGCTCTCGCCCGGCAGGGCGGCCGGTGCTATGTTCCCCACCCTGCCCGAACCACCGCCCGGAGTCTGCGCCGTGAGATGCTCATTGATCAAGCTGCCCATGGGGGTGCGTTCCGCCGGGGTGTTCATGCTCTTCGCCTGGGCGGTTGCCTGCGTGGTGGCGGTTCCCTCAGCAGCCCAGCAACCCACGCCGGGACAGCGTCCGGCGGCGATGCCGGCAGCACCACCGCAGCGGGTCGCGGCCGTGCCCGGTCAGCCCATGCCGCAGCAGACCGGTCAGCAACAACCTGGCCGGCCGGCCCCACAGCAGGCAGGCCCACAGCAGCCTCCACCGCTCACTCCGGAGCAGCAGGCCGCGCTCGACCGCCTGCTCGCCGCGTGGGAGGCCCGCAACGCTGCCGTCACAACCTGGTCGTGCACGTTCCACAAGTGGGAATACAACGCCTGGAGTCCGGCCGACGGCGGTGGTGAGCGATTGGCATTCTCCGAGAGCGGTGGCGAGATCAAATATGCCGCGCCCGACAAGGGGCTGTTTCGCGTCAAGGAGTCGACCCAGTGGAATCCCGAGACCCGGCGGTATGAGAAGAAGACCGGCGAAACCGGCGAGCACTGGGTCTGCAACGGCACAAGCATCTACGAATTCCGCCACAGTGAACGGCAACTTCGCGAAACACGGCTGCCGCCGGAGATGCAGGGCAAGGCGATCAGCGACGGACCGCTGCCGTTCGTCTTCGGCGCCAAGGCCGACACGCTCAAGAAGCGATACTTCATGCGGCTCATCACGCCTCCCGGCGTCACCGATCAGATCTGGCTGGAGTCGCTGCCGCGGTATCAGGCTGATGCGGCCAACTTTGCCAAGGTGGAACTGATCCTGCAGGCACGCGACCTGATGCCATTCGCGATCCAGATCTTCAAGCCGGGCGGACAGGATCGCGACGTCTACCAGTTCGATCCGCGGACGAGCCTGATCGACAAGGGGCTGGACATGTTCCGCGACTTCTCCAAGCCCATGACCCCGCTCGGCTACAAGTTCATCCTCGATGACGTGTCGGGCGGCCCGCAGCAGCCACCTCCGGCGGCGGGCGGATTCACGCCGCAGGCCCGTCCCGGCGGCTGAAACGGCGATGGTCGGCGGGCTGCCGCCACCTGCTATACTCCATCCTCATCTCGTCAGCCGCTTTTGTTTCGAGGATGTGATGCCGCACGTCGATCCCGCCCACCCTCTGGCCCAGCTGCTTCAGCGGGACCATCGCTACAAACTGGATGCCTACCTGTTCGTGCTGGAATCCCTGGCCTTCGGCCAAGAAAATCTCGGTATGGGAGCCGAGCCTCCGGCCGAGGAGCTCGAGTCAGCGTCCGGACAGCCCGAGCAAAGCGTTCGGGGCAAGGGCAGAGGACGTCCGCGGCGGCGCCAGGTGGAACGGCACGTCAGCGGCCAGGAGCTCTGCGAGGCGGCGCGGCAGTATGCCCTCCAGCAGTATGGATTCATGGCCCCCACGGTGCTGGGCAGCTGGGGCGTGCACGGCACGAGCGATTTTGGCGAGATCGTGTTCGGCATGATCGAGATCGGCCAGATGCGAAAAACACGGCGGGACAAGCGGGAGGACTTCCATGACGTCTACGACTTCAGCGACGCGTTTTCCCGCGACCTCGCCTTCGTCGTCCCCGACGCGGTCTGAATGGCCATGGGCCTTCATGGTTGCAGCCGTGATCGAGCTGGCGTGGCTGCTGCTGCTGGCGTGGATCGCCCTGGCCCGGTAGTGCTGGTGCCACGGACGTGGTGGCCAATGCAGGGCTTCCGTCCAGGAATGGTTGCGGAGAGAGGTGCCATGAGATGACCACGTCGCTCCATTCGCCCGCGCCTTGGATCGCGCTTCTGCCGCTGGGCTGCTATCTGCTCGGGCTTGCCTGGGCCCACCTCCGACAACGACCGCTGGCGGTGTCGGGCGTGTTCGACGGGGTCATGCTGGCGGTGGCTGTATCCGGGCTGGCAGTGGTAGGACCGCTGGCGCTCCTGGTGCCGGTGACCGGTGGCTCGCCCTGGAGTTGGCCCGTGCTGGCATTTCTGTTCGCGCTGTGCGTCGCCGTCTGCGTGCTCGTCTCGCGGCCGCGGATGGTGGTCTACAACATCACCGTGGAGCAGTTCCGTCCGCTGGTGGCCGAGGTCGTGTCGACGCTCGATCCCAAGGCCCGTTGGGCCGGTGAGAGCGCGGCCCTGCCGGACCGCGGCTTCCAGTTGCACATCGAGGGCAACGGTGCCCTGAGGACCGTGAGCGTCGTGAACGTCGGCGAGCGTTCGTCGCCCGAGGGATGGGGCGAGTTCACCCGGCGGCTCCGTCGGGCCGTCCGTGGGTTGCGGGTGCGCCGCAGTCCGTGGGGAACGCTGTTCGGGTGCCTCGGCTGCGGACTGCTCGTGGCGGCAGCATGGCTCGCGATCGGCCCGTCGTGGTGGCCGTTGTTTCCCGGCCGGAGCCCGTCGGCAAAGCCGTCTCCGCCTCCGTCATCCGCCCCGTCACCATCCTCCATGCCCCCTCCCGGAGCAACCGATGCCTCTTCACGTCGATCTGTCGGTGCATGAGATCAGCGTGCCCGTCGTGGTTCGCAATGCACCACCGGCCCGCCTGTACGAGGACGCAGTCACCCGAGAGCATGCTGCCATCATGGCCAGCGGTGCCATCGCGATCCGCTCGGGTGCCAAGACGGGCCGCAGTCCCAAGGACAAACACGTCGTACGGGCACCGGAATCGGAGGCGGATGTCTGGTGGGGGCCGGTCAACCATCCCATCGACGATCACACGTTCCTGCTCAACCGCCAGCGGGCCATCGACTACCTCAACACACGGGATCAGATCTACGTCTGTGACGGCTACGCCGGCTGGGATCCCGCCTGCAGGCTGAAGGTTCGCGTGCTGTGCAGCCGGGCCTACCATGCCCTCTTCATGCACAACATGCTGATCCGGCCCACGCTCGACGAGCTCGACCAGTTCGGCACGCCCGACTACGTGATCTACAACGCCGGTCAATTTCCGGCGAACCCGCTGACGGCCCAGATGACCAGCCGCACGAGCATCGACCTGTCGCTCGAACGCCGCGAGCAGGTCATTTTGGGCACGGAATACGCCGGCGAGATGAAGAAGGGCGTGTTTACGATCATGCATTGGACGCTGCCCGGGCGGGGCGTGCTCTCCATGCACTGCTCGGCCAACGAAGCTCCGCGGGAGTTTCGCGGTGAGGGCGGCGGCGGCGACGTGTCACTCTTCTTCGGGCTCTCGGGCACGGGCAAGACGACGCTCTCGGCCGACCCGGCCCGCTTGCTGATCGGCGACGACGAACATGGCTGGGGCGATGACGGCATCTTCAACATCGAAGGTGGCTGCTACGCGAAGTGCATCCATCTCTCGGCCGCGAAGGAGCCGGAGATCTACGACGCGATCCGCTTCGGAACGGTGCTCGAGAACGTGGTCTACGACCAGGCCACGCGGGCCGTCGATTTCGAGTCGAGCGCCATCACGGAAAACACCCGTGCGGCCTATCCGATCGAATCGATTGCCAATGCCAAGGTGCCCTGTGTGGCCGGGCATCCGCGGAACGTCATCTTCCTCACCTGCGACGCCTCAGGGGTGCTGCCGCCGGTGAGCCGGCTCTCGCGGGAGCAGGCGATGTATCACTTTCTCTCCGGCTACACGGCACGCGTGGCTGGAACGGAGGTTGGCATTCTGGAGCCACAGGCGACCTTCTCCGCCTGCTTCAGCGCCGCGTTTTTGGTGCGGCATCCTGCGGTCTACGCACGACTGCTGGCGGAGAAACTCCAGCGGCACGGTGCCCAGGCATGGCTCGTGAACACCGGCTGGACCGGCGGCGGCTACGGCCAGGGCCAGCGGATCGATCTGGCGGTGACGCGACGGATCATCGACGGCATCCACGCGGGAAGTCTGGCCAGGGCTCCTGTTGCCCGGGATCCGGTCTTTGGCCTCGACGCGGTGACGCGGGTTCCGGGGGTCGACGGCGAGGTGCTCGAACCCTGGCGGGCCTGGGGCGACGAGGCGACGTGGGCCGCGGCAGCCCGCGGGCTGGCGGCGAAGTTTCGCGAGAATTTCGCGACCTACGCCGAACAGGCCGGTGCCGACGTGCTCGCGGCTGGGCCAGCGTGACGGCGTGGGGCTGCCCCGGCCGTTTTGACTTGTTGCGGCACCGGTCTCTAATGTGGACATCACGTTGATGATGCATCCCACCGCCTTGGAGACCATTCGATGCTGACGAAGACACTCGTGACGCTGATTGTGACGATCGCCATGGCCGCCGTGTTCTCGAACGCGGCCCAGGCTGACCAGGCGTCGCCCCTGACGGGCAAGGTGAAGAAGATCGACGGCACCGAGGTCGACCTCGCCAGCTACAAGGGCAAGGTCGTGTTGGTCGTCAACGTCGCCAGCCGCTGCGGCTACACCGGCCAGTATGCCGGCCTGCAAAAACTCTACGACGCCTATAAGGACAAGGGCCTCGTCGTGCTCGGCTTCCCCGCCAACGAGTTCGGCGCCCAAGAGCCGGGCACCGACGCCGAGATCGCCACGTTTTGCTCGTCGAAGTATGGCGTGACGTTCGACATGTTCTCGAAGATCGTCGTCAAGGGGGCAGGCAAGGCGCCGCTCTACCAGGCACTCATCGAGTCGGCCGATCCCAAGGGAGAAGTGGGCTGGAACTTCGAGAAGTTTCTGATCGGCCGCGACGGCAAGGTCGTGGGCCGCTACAAGTCGGGCGTGGCTCCCGACGACGCGACCCTCAAGGCCGCGATCGAGACCGCCCTCGCCAAGGCGGGGTGAATCGCGGACGATCGAAGGAGTTCGACCCGTGGCCACGAGTTTTTAACTTGTGGAATACGCGAGGGGACACGGACAAGTTGAAAACTTGCCGCCACGGGGGCGGGTGGGTTGCATCATTGCACCGTGCAGCTTCGCCGCACGTGTCAGGCGGCGCGGGAGCGGTCGGGCCTTGCGCTGCCCGGGGCCGAGCTGCCAGCCGCGTTGATCGTGCGGCGGATAACGGAGGTCGGTCGGCCCTGCGATTCGCGGTAGGTCCGCACCACATACTCGCCCACGATGGCGACCGCGGCGGTCTGCGCCGCGCCGATAAGCGACATCACCGCGATGACCG
>CAYSPN010000093.1:0-1701 GCA_964432895.1 uncultured Candidatus Kuenenia sp. | reverse complement strand
TGTCGTCCGGTCGCTCACGACCACGCGCCGGGTGCTCGAGAACCGGTTCACGAAACGAGTCGGCCACACACCGCACGAGGAGATTGCCCGGGTGCAGTTTCGCCGTGTCGAGCAGCTTCTCCGGGAGACCGAACTGTCGCTCGCCGCGATCGCCACGCGGGCCGGCTTCAAGCACACGGAGTACATGACCGTGGCGTTTACAAAACGCCACGGCATGCCCCCGAGCCGCTGGCGGCAGCAGCGGCGGTAACGGCCGTCTGTACGACGAACGGTTGGAAACGAGCTGATCCAATGCCGCTGTTCATCCAAGCCCGCAGCGCAAGCAAGGGAATGTGGGTGGCCCCTGCGGAGATGGATGCCTGCGGAAATGGATGCCTGCGGTACGAGATGGCGGTTTCCCTCGCTCACGCGTCGGGCTTGGATGGGAGGAAGCGTGACGCCGCATGAAAGCGCGGCGTGCATGGAGGGCCGCCCGGCACACAACTACCGCACGTCGAGCAGTTCCACGAGGAAGTGGAGCGTCGCGTTGGGGGGAATCGGGCCGCCGGGCGTGCCCCGCGGGCCGTAGCCGAGATTGCTCGGGATCACCAGCTCGATCATGCCGCCCTTGCCGACCAGCTGCATGCCCTCGGTCCAGCCGGGGATCACCTGATTGAGACCAAACTCGATCGCCTCGCCACGCTGGTAGGAGCTGTCGAACACTTTTCCGCCGTCGAGCCAGCCGTGGTAGTTGACCTTCACGGCGTCGGTGGCCTTGGGATTGGCGCCCGTGCCCTTGCGAAGGACGCGGTATTGCAGGCCGGAAGGCGTGGTGGCGAATGCCTTCGGTGCGTCGGCGTCGAGCTTGCCGGCGCCGGCGGGAAGTTGAGGATGCGGGACTTCGGCGGGTTCAGCGGCCACGGTGGTCTCCATGAAGAAAGGATTGAGCGAGAGGGCAAGCAGGGCGAGGGATACGAGAACGGACAGACGCATCGCGTGAGCTCCTGAAGGGGTGCGGATGGCGGAGTATATCGGAAACATGTGCAAAAGACCCAAGCCCAGTGCACCCGGTCCCTCGCTTGCGGTTCGGGCTTGCATGGAAACCGCTCCTCATCCAAGCCCGCAGCGCAAGCAAGGGAATGCGGGTGTCGCTATTTCGCCAACAGCTGCTCGATCTCGTCCGGCTGGATCGGCACCTCTGCGCAGAGATCCACCGGGCCGTCCTCCGTGACGAGGATGTCGTTCTCCAGGCGGATGCCGATGCCCTCCTCGGGGATGTAGATTCCGGGTTCCACGGTCACCACCCAGCCGGGGGCGAGTGGACCGTTCGGCGGGGCGAGGTCGTGCACCCCCAGGCCGAGCGAGTGGCCCAGTCCGTGCATAAAGTATTTCCGGCAGGCCGGCTCCTCGGGCGTGTCCTTGGCCACCTGCTCTGGTGTCAGCAGGCCGAGCTGCAGGAGCTCCTCGTTCATCTCGAGCTGGGCTGCCCGCTTCCAGTCGCGGAGGAACGTGCCGGCGGTCGTGCGGGCGATCGAATGCTCGAGCACCCGTAGCACCGCCTTATAGACCGCCCGCTGCCGCGTCGAGAATTTTCCATTCACGGGATAGGTCCGCGTGAGATCGGCGGCATAGTTGGCATAGGACGCTCCCACGTCGATCAGCACCAGGTCGCCGTCGCGGCATGGCTGATCATTGTCGTTGTAGTGGAGCACGCAGGCGTTT
>CAYSPN010000092.1:0-5476 GCA_964432895.1 uncultured Candidatus Kuenenia sp. | reverse complement strand
GATTGATCGGGTCGCAGCAGGTGTAGGGCTCGAGCAGCCCCTGCTGCAGGGGCTCGCCGGGACTGGTGCCGGTAGTCGATTGAAACTTTTCGGCAGGCCGTCATCGGAAAGCCTTTATGCACTCCACACCCCCACAGCGCTGCCTGCATGGTCTTGGCTTGGCTGTGGCCTTGGTGGTTGCCATTGGTCCGCCGGGAGTGGCCGCACGGCTGCAGCCGGACGATCCCTTTGCCGACGAACTCAATCCGTTCGGCACCGGGAAGGCGCCGTCGCGGCCACCGACCGCAGCAGCACCCGCTCCGGCGCCGCGTCCTGCAAATAGGCCAGCGGTCAAACTACCGGTGCCGTTCCCGGAGACGGCGGCGCCCGCGGATCCGGCCGAACGTCGTGGGCGCACGCTTGACCGCGAGAACAGGCCGTTTTCCCGCGAAAGGAATCGCGACAGGGAACTGGACGTTCGGGGTGGGCCCGTCCCCGATGCGTTGCCCCGCGGCCGCATGTTCGACTTCGACGAGTCCGGCGAAGAAGCTGAACAGCGCGAGCCGACGGAGGCGGAAAAAAAACTCGTCGAGGCGGATCAGCTCGAACGGCAAGGCAAGCTCAAAGAAGCCCGCGACATGCTCTTGGAGGCGGTGAAGCTCGAGCCCACCCTGACGATTGGCCACCTGGCGCTGGGCGTGGTGCTGCGGCAGATGGGTGATTTCAGAGGTTCTGTGGAGGCGTGCTCGAAGGGAATCGAACTCGATCCGCAGGAGCCAGAACTCTTCCTGCGGCGCGGCATTGCCTGGTTTCATCTCGGACTGTACGGCATCGCCCTGGAAGACTTCGAGGAGGCGGCGGGCATGTCGTACGATGATCCGCGGCCGGAACTCTGGCGGGGGCTGACGCTCATCGAGGTTGATCGCCCATTGGAAGCGATCAATGCGTATGCTTCGGCCATTCGTCGTGATCGCACCTTCATGCTCGCCTACCTCAACCGTGGGCTCGCCTATCTCGCCACCAACGAGCCCCACAAGGCGGAGTTCGACTTCAATCAGGCCATTCGCCAGAAGCCGAAGGATCCCCGTGCATGGGCCAATCGGGGTGTCGCCCAGGCGAGGCAGGGCCGGTATCGCGAGGCGGTCGAATCCTACGAGACGGCCCTCAAGATCAGCCCGAACGACAAAGCCGTGCGGCAAAACCTTGACGCTGCCCGCCGGATGGCCGGCCAGGAGTCGGCGAAACGCAGCCGGTAGGGCGGATTGTCCCTTGCTTGCGCTGCGGGCTTGGATGGAGGGGCAAATTCCATGCAAGCCCGACGCTGGCGGATGGGATTACGGGCGTCAGGGCGTTGCCGCGGCGAACACCCGGAGCGTTTTCCCGTCGATCTTCCAGTCGAGGCCGAGCGGGTCGAGGATCGTGTCGAGCAGTTCGTCGCGGGACGCGTTCTCGACGGTTGCCCGGACGATTTCTCCCGGGGCGATGCCGCTGCGAGCGAGTGACTCGCGATCGAGTTCGAGTTTCAGCGCCAGCCGGGTGGAGATGACTGAGAGCAGTTCCTCGAGGGGGGCCGCGACCTGCAGCGAGTAGGTGTGCTCCTCCGCGATCCCTTTCGGCTTGGACGGTGGACGGCGGCCGGACGGCTTTCCGGTGGCAGGCTTGGCGGCAGCAGGCTTCCCTGCCGACGCGGTGGCTGCCGGGGGTGGCAGCCCCGCGTCGCTGGCGATGATCCTGCCAGTGGGCACACGCGCGGCCGCCGGAGCGGCCCGCCAGTCGATCCGCAGATTGAAGTCCGCGAGCAGCAGATCGAGCCCTTCGGCGAGCGTCATCTCTGGAAGCGACATCGCCGGCAGGTGATCGTGTGGCACCATGGCTATCCCCTCGAGCGTGATGCCGGCCTTCGTGGCGGCGGCGGCCACCAGATCACGGGGCCTGGCTCCGGCGGGCCACTGCCATGGCATCGGCGCGTCGATCGCAGACCGCTGTCGTGACGGCAGCGAGGCCAGCCGTGCCATGCGGGCGGCCTCGGCGCGACGGAGCACGTCCGTCAGACCGCGGGGCACGATCCGGATCGACGACTCGAGCGTGGCCACCTCACCGCCGGCGAGCGCGGCGGCCCGCTCGAGCACGTCGCGCAGCGGCTCCTCTCGGCACTCGAGCCGGATCGCGGTATCGGGGTCGAGCCGGCGATCCACCAGCACCGGGAGCCCGGCTGTGTGGCCGATCCGGTTGGCCCACTCCCGCAGGCCGATGCCGCTCCAGGTCGCGGTGATGGGGGCGTCGAGATCGATCGCGGCGGCCGGGCATGCGGCCCCGATGATGATCCAGATGAGGGCGGAGCCGATCGCAGCCCAGGCAGACGTCAAAGCGTCTCGTGCAGTAGGCTCAACCCAGCACCGGGATGACGCGGGCAGCAGCACGGGCAGACTCCAGGAATAGTGCCAAAGAGTGTTTGCGGGAATGCCCTGGAGCATACCGCCGGCGGAGGCAACGACGACAGACGACCATGGCAGCCGAAACAACGATCGTCGTGCTCGGAGCGGGAATCAATGGCGCTGCGATCGCCCGTGAACTCACGCTCTCCGGCGTGGGAGTGATCGTCGTCGATGGCAACGACATCGCCGCGGGCGCCACAGCCTGGTCGACCAGGCTGATCCATGGCGGCCTGCGGTATCTGGAATATGGCGAGATCGGGCTGGTCAGCGAGAGCCTCGCCGAACGCAACCGGCTCGTACGATTGGCGCCCCATCTTGTGCGACGTCTCCCCTTCTATTTGCCGGTGCAGGGCCGCTGGGGCGGATTGTGGGCTGCCGCGGCGCGGCTGGTCGGCTGCGAGTCGCTGGCCCGCGCATGGCAAGGGCCGCGCGGGCGGGGCAGTTGGACGGTGGGAGTCGGACTCTCCCTCTACGACCTGCTGGCGGCTGGCGCGGGCTGGCCGCGGCACCGCATGGTGCGGGCGGGCCACGCCGGCATGCCGCAGATCGACGCCCGGACCTTTCCCTTCGCCGGGCTGTATGACGATGCACAGCTGCTCTTTCCAGAAAGGTTTACAGTCGAGCTGCTCGTCGACGCCCGCGGCATCGCCGCGGCCGCGGGCACGCGGTTCGAGGTGGGCACCCACCGCGAGGTGCAGTTCGGCCACGACGGCGTGCTCCGGGTCGGCCCGTCTGCGGCGGGCGGCGGCCCGTTCGAGGTCAGGCCCGACGCGGTCGTCAACGCCACCGGCGCCTGGGTGGACCGCACGCTCGCAGCGTTGTTTCCGGGCAACGCGGGTGCCGCCGGCCGCCGACTCATGGGCGGCACGAAGGGCAGCCACCTCGTGGTGCGTTGCCCTTCCCTGCGGGCCGCGCTCGCCGATTACGGCGTCTATGGCGAGGCGGGCGACGGCCGGCCCGTCTTCGTGCTCCCCTTCGGCCCCGAACTCGTGCTCGTAGGCACCACGGACATTCCCTTCAGCGGCGACCCGGCTACCGCGCGGGCTGACGAGGCGGAGATCGACTACCTGCTCGCGGCGGTGACGCGACTCTTTCCGGCGGTGGCACTCCAGCGTGACCACGTGCAGCAACACTACTGCGGCGTGCGGCCGCTGCCTTGGGTGTCGGGCGATGCACGGTCACCGGCGGGAGTCACCCGCCGTCATCTGGTCGTGCAGCATGACGACGCGTCGCTGCCGCTGTGGTCCATCGTTGGCGGTAAGCTCACCACCTGCCGCAGCCTCGCAGAGACGACCGCGGCCACGGTGCTTGGCGCGTTGGGGCTGCCCGTCCGCGGCACATCGCGGGAGCGGCCGCTGCCGGGGGCGTGCGTGGGAGCCTTGCGCGACGCTGTCGTGTCTGAATGCCGTGACCTCGCGGAGCAGGCGGGCGTGCTGCGGGCCGATGCCGCCGAGGTCGCGGAGCACACGGTCAGCCTGTTTGGGTCACGGGCGGCGGCGATCTGGCAGAGCGGCGGCGGTCTGGGCTCTGCAACTGGCTTGATTCGCGGGGTTGGTCTGCCGCGGGCCGCGGTGGAATTCTGCGTTCGCGAGGAGTGGGCCACGTCGCTCGACGATCTGATCGAGCGGCGGCTGATGCTGTCGTTTCACGAACGGCTCAGTCGCGAGGCGATCGCCGATGTGGCAGAGTCGCTGTCCGCCGCCGGTGCCCTGCCGTCGAATTGCGTGGCCACGGCTGTGGATGAATGCGTGGCGAGACTGGAGGAACGCTATGGCCGGAGCGTGCCGAGCGCGGGCGACGGGCCGGCTCCAGCCGGGCGACACATGCAAGGAGGAGAACGATGACCGCAGCTGCACCAGGCAAGACCTGCATTCTCGCGCTCGACCAGGGCACCACGTCGAGCAGAGCGATCCTGTTCGACCGTCGAGGGGTTCCGCTGGCGACGGCGCAGGAGGAGTTTCCCCAAATCACACGAACGCAGCCCACGCGGGCCCAGTTCGCCGGTGCCGCCGGCGTTGCTGCCGAAGACGTGGCGATTGTCGAGCACGACCCAGAAGACATCTGGCGGTCGCAGCTCTCCTGTGCCCGACGCGTGCTGGAGTCGAGCGGCACCTCCGCGGATCAGGTGGCTGCCATCGGCATCACCAACCAACGTGAAACGACGATCCTCTGGGATCGCGTTACCGGTCGGCCCGTCGCGCCGGCGATCGTCTGGCAGAGCCGTGTGTCGGCATCCATCTGCGGCCGCCTGCGGTCGCAGGGCGTCGAGGACGATGTCCGCCGCCACACCGGCCTGCTTCTCGATCCCTACTTCTCTGCCACGAAGATCATGCACCTGCTGGAGACGATGCCGGGGCTGCGGTCGCGGTGCGAAGCCGGCGAGATCCTCTTCGGCACGGTCGACACGTTCCTGATCTGGCGGCTCACGGGGGGCCGCGTGCATGCCACGGATGTCACCAACGCCAGCCGCACGCTTCTCTTCGACATCCACCGGCTCGAGTGGAGCGACGAACTCTGCCGCCTCTTCGGCGTGCCGCGGGCTATCCTGCCGGAGGTGCGGCCGTCGAGCGGTTCGTTTGGCGAGACCGATGCGGCGTGGCTGGGATCGCCGATCCCGATCGCGGGCTGCGCCGGCGACCAGCAGGCGGCGGCGTTTGGGCAGGGCTGCCTGCGGGCGGGCGATGCAAAAAACACCTACGGCACCGGCGCTTTTCTGATGTTCTCCACTGGCCACGACCCCGTGGCCAGTCGCCACGGCCTGCTCACCACGCCGGCATGCACGCTCTCGGGCAGCCGTTCGGCGGCCGCTCCCGCAGCCGACTTTTTCCTCGAGGGATCGGTGTTCGTGGCCGGCAGTCTGGTCGGCTGGCTCCGTGACGGACTGGGGATGATCGGGCATGCCAGCGAGATCGAGCCGCTGGCGCGCAGCGTGGCTGACAGCGGCGGAGTGATGCTCGTTCCGGCGCTCACGGGCCTGGGCGCGCCCCACTGGGACCCCTTTGCGCGCGGGCTGATCATCGGGCTCTCGCGGGCTACGGGCAGGGCCCACATCGCCCGCGCGG
>CAYSPN010000091.1:0-1888 GCA_964432895.1 uncultured Candidatus Kuenenia sp. | reverse complement strand
GGTATTGATCGCGTAACCGACACGCAGCATCGCGTTGAAGCCGGACTTCTTGTCGCTGTATGCCGCGCCGACATTGGGATCGAACGTCCAGTAGTTGAGCCCCGGGTTGCCGAGCCTGCCCTTTTCGTAGCTGCCCGTCGGGGCAAAGACCGGCAACATGGTGTCGATTTGCCAGTCGCCGGTCTTCCACGCCAGCATCACCGGCACCACGGTCAGGTCGCCGAAGCCGGAGACTTCGCTGTGGCGCGCCACGCTGCCACCGCCGGGCAGCTGCACGTTGCCCGAGATGTCCAGCCAGGTGTAGGGCAGGGCCACGGCGAAGGTGTAATGTGCACCGCCGAGGACGGTCTGCTCGAACGTGTGTCCGCCGACCAGTGCAAGGGTGTTCGCGGTCGCGTCCAGGTTCGTCGTAATACCCGCAGCGGTCGGGATCTGCGCAGACGCACTTCCGTTGTAGTGGAGGTACATCGGCTTGGCGAACCAACCCGGGGATGCCGGCGGGAGATCCGACAGCGTAGCCGTGGCGCCGGGCAGCACGTGCGAGGTACCGCCTTCCCCGGCGTTGACGCCATGCGGCATGGCCAGGCCGGCCAGCAGCGCCAGGTTCAGGCAGAGCAGCACGACACAAAGTTTCCTGGAAAGCGGCCCCTTCTTCATGACATCCCTCCGCGATATTTACCCTGGCAAATGCATGATTCGCTATCACTCAGCGTCACGTTGCCCGCCAACTCCTCGCGAAACAGAAGTTCTCCAGCGTCGGCCGATTCCCTCCGTCGTTTCCCTTTCCGCGTTCCGCCTATTTCCCGGGCAACACAGTCTTCTCGCGCGGCAGCCCCCCGTCGTCGATGTCGAAGTCCGGATCGAAGACGGTCTTGCCTTGCGCGCCAAGGTAGTCCGGCTGCGCCTTGAGCCACTCGCTCATCTTCTGCTCTTTGGCGTAGGCGATCAGGCGGCTCTCGAGATCGCGGACGACCTCCGGGTTCAGCTCGGCGACGTCGTTCTTCTCGCCCGGATCGGCGGTCAGGTCGAAAAGCTCCGTCTTGCCCGGCAACAGGGCGATTTTCACCAGCTTCCACTTGCCCTTGATCATGGCGCCGCGGAACGCCTCGACGTTCACCAGGATGTCGTCGTGCGGCGACGGTTTGCCTTCGGCGACCGTTGCCCAGACGTTCTTTCCATCGAGCGGTTTGTCGGGGCTCCCCTTGGCGCCGGCCAGGGCAAGCGCGGTGGGCATAATGTCCACCATGTGCAGCGGCTCGTTGACGACGGACGGCTTAAGCTTGGCCGGCCAGTTGAAGATGGTCGGCGTACGGACAGCGCCTTCGTACAGGCTGCCCTTGCCGCCACGGAGTATGCCTTTGTTCGCCGGCAACGACTCCTGCTTGACGCCGCCCTCAACGCGCTCCTCCTTGGAGTGCGCTCCGCTCGCAACCACCGCGCTGCGGGGCCCGCCGTTGTCGCTGCTGAAGATGATCAGCGTGTTCTCGCGCAAGCCCCTCTTCTCCAGCGCGGCGACGATGCGCCCGACCTGGTCGTCGAGCGACGTAATCATCGCCGCGTAGGTGCGGCGTGTCGGGTCCTTGATCGTGGACGCATAGCGGTCCTGGTCGGCCTTCGTCGCCTGGTAAGGCGCGTGGGGCGCGAGCGAGGCGAAATAGAGGAAGAACGGCTTGTCCTTCTCCTGCTTATTGATGAGCCTGACCGCCTCGTCTCCGATCAGTGTCGTGTAGTAGCCCTTCTCGGTGAAGAACTTGCCGTTACGTTGCCAGTCGACCACGCCTCCGCGCGACTTGGCGAAGTAGTCCACCTCGCCGACGAGGTTGCCGTAAAAGTAATCGAACCCGCGGTTCTGCGGCCAGAATTTCTTTTCGGCATGACCCAGGTGCCA
>CAYSPN010000090.1:0-3174 GCA_964432895.1 uncultured Candidatus Kuenenia sp. | reverse complement strand
CGGTCGTCCGCCCGTCTATGAACTGATCGGTGCCTTTACACTGCATGGCGTGACGCGGGAAGTGATGATTCCGGTGGAGGTCGAGCAGCGGGGCGAGTGGCTCAGGCTTCGCGGCATGTTCGTGATCAAACAGACCGACTTCGGCATGAAGCCCTACAAGAAACTGGGGGGCGTCGTCGGCGTGACGGACGAACTCCGCATCACCGGCGACATCCTCGTGCGGGCACAGCCGCCGGGTGGTGGCCTCGTCGCGCCATGCAGCGTAAAGGCACCGATCAGTTCATAGACGGGCGGACGACCGGAGACCTGCTGCTTTGCCGAGAGGGCGGAACGGATTTGAAAGGTGGCCGTGGGGTGCCGAGCGACGTCGAGCACGTCGGGCCCGGTCATGTTGGCCTGCACCTGTTTCTGCGTGGAGTCATCGGTCTCGCCGGGCAGGCCCAACGCCTTGCGGGCCTCGGCGGTGTCGGCGGTGAAGGACCGCATGTCGAAGACGAGCGTGCCTGCCTGCTCGGCCGCGCCAAGCACGACCCGGCCCGCCTGCAGGAGCCCCGACACGGCATGGTCGTGTCCGAGCCCCTTCTTGCCGACAAACACATAGACGCGGCTTGTAGTCAGGTCGATGTCGCCCGGCGCGGGCGGAGCCGCAAGCGGAGCGGGCGAAAGCTGTGGCGGCTGAGCAACCCCAGACGCCGCGGTGACAACGGACAAGAGGCTCAGGGCTATCAGTGCAATGGTCGTCGCGTGCCTCACGGGATCACTCCGATTTGCCGCCTCTTGGAGAAAACCAGTGAAATCCTAGCAGGCCGGATCAAAAAGGCTGAAGTCTTCGTTGGAGGAACCGGGGGTCGGGGGAAGCCGAACCGAGTCAGCGTATCCTCGCTTCGAGTCGGAGGCTTGCAACGCCCCCGGCGGCACGAACCTCTCGACGTACGGCGCATGGGCTCTAGCATGATACGCTCCACACACTTGTTTCAGGCAGCCACGTACCATGCCCGTCTTCGACTATTCATTCACCGTGGATGCGCCGCTCGAGGCGGTCCGCGACTTTCATCACGACACGAGCGCCCTCAAGAAGCTGACGCCTCCCCCGACGATCGTGCAGCTCGAGTCGATCGAGCCGCTGGGTGAGGGGTCGGTGTCGCGGTTCACGCTCTGGGTGGGGCCGCTGCCGCTGAAGTGGAAGGCGGTGCATCGCAACGTGAGCGACCGCGGCTTCACCGATGTTCAGGCCGAGGGCCCGGCCGCGAAGTGGGAGCACACCCACACGTTCGTGCCGGTCTCGGCGGGCGTCACCGAGATCCGCGAGCACATCGAATACGAGCACAAGCGGGGCTTCTGGGGCATCGTGACCCGCGCTTTATTCTCGTGGCCAAACCTTTGGTTCATGTTCACCTACCGCAAGCTAGCCACGCGATGGGCCCTCCGCCATCAACGCGGGTAAGGGGGCGATTGAGCGGAGCCCAGCGAACGCAAGGAGCCACAAGACTCGCGGTTCAGGCTGCAGCGACTGGGCTCACGAGCGCTCGCACGATCCTGTCCAGGTCATACGTCGCCTTCCATCCCAACTCGGCATGCGCCTTGGCGGGGTTCCCAGCACTCACGGTGATGTCGGAGGGGCGGGCCGGCTCCGCATGCTCGTCCACGTGTTCGCGGGCGTCGAGGTTCACGCAGGCGAAGACCTGCTCCACGAACTCCCGGAGCGAGTGGCTGCGGCCGGTGGCGATCACGAAGTCGTCGGCTGGCTCATGCTGCACGATCCGCCACATGGCATCGACGTATTCCGGTGCCCAGCCCCAGTCGCGCTGGACGCTCAGGTTGCCGAGCGACAATCGCTCCCGCGAACCGGCGGCGATGCGACGAGCCGCCTGCACCACCTTGCTCGTCACAAACCGCTCCGGGCGAAACGGCGACTCGTGGTTGAACAGGATCCCGGTGCTCGCATGGAGCCCGTAGGCCTCGCGGTAGTTGGCCACGGCGTTGTGGGCGGCCGCCTTGGCCGTGGCGTAGGGACTGCGGGGTCGGAACGGCGTCGACTCGTCGGCAGGGGTGGGCGTGTTGCCAAACACCTCGCTCGACCCGGCGTTGTAGAACCGCACCGGCTTCTCAAGCAGACGGATGCACTCGAGCAGGTGCATGGTCGCGATCGTGATGCTGTCGAAAGTCTCCAGCGGTTGGCGAAAAGACAGGCCGACGGACGACTGACCCGAGAGGCTGTAGATCTCGTCGGCCTCGACGTGCCGCAGGAGCGTGAGCACGCTGCTGAAGTCGGTCGGCGTCATCGCATGGACGACGACACGATCCGCAACGCCCAGTTCGCGGAGAGTCAAAAAGGAAGCCCGGGCGGGATCCCGGGACGTGCCGTGGACTTCGTAGCCGTTCTCAAGCAGAAGCCTGGCGAGATAGCCACCATCCTGCCCCGACACGCCAACGATCAGAGCCTTCTTCACGGATGCTGCACGTCTGCTGAGTGCCTCGTCTTGGACTACCACAAAGCCCAAAGGTAGCCGGAAACAGCGGAAAACCAAATCGACCGGGGAGAAAACTGGGGCACATCCGACACCGACAGTCGCCCCAGCCATCGGCCTGCCAGCCGAGGTGATCCAGCGAATCGCCCAGCTGCCACCGGAAGCGGTTGCTGGCCTGCGGGCCCTGCTGGACGCTCTGGCCCCTACCGAGGGCCAGACAGGGCCCGACGCCTCGTCCGCATGAACGCCTTGGGAAAGCCTCGTACGCGGGCCTCAAGGGCCGCTGAGACTGAGGCCGGGTACCACCGGCGCCGCCCTTCAGCCCCCAGCGGTGCGGCCTTGAAGCTGATTTGCTCCAGACTCAGGCCGTCGGCCCGCCACTCGGCCATCTCATCAATCCGGGCCCGCTCCGCGTCGTCCGCTGTCAGATGGGAGCCTTTCCCCCGCCCGAGCCGCCGCCACCCGTAGGGAGAGCTAGCTGCTGCCCTGCCGATGGGCTGGCCCCGCTCCGCCTTCAACGCCAGAACCTCTCTCGTCCGTTCGCTGGTGTAGCGACGCTGCAGCTGGGCCGCAGCGAGGAAGATGTGCAGCGCGAACTCCCCCATGGGCGTCGAGGTATCGAGGCCGAGGTCGAGCGAAGCGAAGTGCACGCCCCTCGTCTTCAACGCCTCGACGCAGTTAGCCCCATCGATCAGCGACCGGAACG
>CAYSPN010000089.1:0-4496 GCA_964432895.1 uncultured Candidatus Kuenenia sp. | reverse complement strand
CCGATCGCCACCTTGGCGCAGGCCGTGTCGAGCAGGCTCACGCCCTTGTCGGGCAGCTGCCGGCCGGGGATGAACCGCCGCGAGAGTTTCACGGCTTCCACCACCGCCTCGTCGAGCACCGACACCTTGTGATGTTTTTCGAGCGTTTCGACCATGCCGCGGAGCATCCGGCAGGCCATCTCGTCGGTCGGCTCCTCCACCTTCACCACCTGAAACCGCCTGGCCAGGGCCGCATCCTTCTCGAAATACTTCTTGTATTCGGCCCAGGTCGTGGCGGCGATCGTCCGCAGTTCGCCGCGGGCGAGCGCCGGCTTGAGCATGTTGGCCGCATCCCCCTGCCCCGCCTGGCCACCGGCGCCGATCAGCGTGTGGGCCTCGTCGATGAACAGAATGATCGGGGTTGGCGATTTCTTCACCTCGTCGATCACGCCCTTGAGCCGGTTCTCGAATTCCCCCTTCACGCCCGCCCCCGCCTGCAACAGGCTCAGGTCGAGCGTGCGGAGCGAGACGTTCTTCAGCGGCTCAGGGACGTCGCCATCGGCGATCCGCTGGGCGAATCCTTCGACGACCGCCGTTTTGCCGACGCCCGCCTCGCCTGTGAGGATCGGGTTGTTCTGCCGCCGTCGCGTGAGGATGTCGATGATCTGCCGCACTTCGGCCTCGCGGCCCCGCACCGGATCGATCTTGCCCGCCTTCGCGCGGCCGGTGAGATCGATCGTGTATTGATCGAGATTGGGAGTCTTGGTCGGCCCGCGAGGCTTGCCATCGGCCCCTGCGGCCGCATCACCGCTCGACGCGTCGCCGGACGCCGCGCCGCCCGGCATGAAGTCGGACTCGGTCGATCGCGGAAACACGCGCGATGCCTCGCGGCGGAGCACGTCGGGCGAGATCCGGCGAAACTCATCCGAGGCGGCGAGGAGCCGCTGGGAGAGTGACTCATCGGAGAGCAGGGCCACGAGCAGCCATGCGCCGCGGACCTTCTCGTCGCCAAAGTCCACGCTCGCGATCAGCCAGGCCTGCTTGATCAAGTCGCAGACTTCCGGCGAAAGCAATGGCGGCCGGGCGTTGCCGGTCTTGAGGCGATCGATCGCCTTGGTGAGGTCGGTGAGCACCCGGCCCTGGTCGATGTCGAAGTGCTTGAGCAGCAGGCAGATGTCGTTGCCGGGCTGTTCCAGGAGTCTCGTGAGCCAGTGCTCGACCTCAACGTTGTAGTTCGTCCGGGAGAGGCACAGGCCGGCCGCCCCTTCGAGCGCCCGCTGACAGACGGGGTTCAGCTTCCCGATGAGTCCCTTGAGATCGAGTCCGGCCATGCCTGCGGTCCCCAGCGTGTGCCGCACTCGCGATCCGGCCGTTGGTGGCTCAGGAGTCCCTCATGCGGAGGACGGCACTATAGCAGCCCCTAGATGAGATCAACCACTACCCGCCGACGAGAACGAGATCGTCGCACAGCGTGGCTGTGGCGGGCGTGGCATCACTTGGCCGGAAACGGCCTCCGAGCTACCACCGGCGACGGCAGAAACGGCTTGGGCGTCGCGATCCTCGTGGCACGTGTTAGCGAAGGCAAGAAGGGAGTCAGACGAGTTCCCCAAGGATATCGAGTGCCGCGCCGTAGTCTGGTTCGTCGGTAAACTCGCTCACGACCTGCGCGTGCTGCACCACGCCGTTTCGATCCACGACGAACACGGCGCGGGTAAGCACCGCGTGCTCCTCGAGCAGGATGCCGAACTGCTTTCCGAACGTGCCCGCACGGTCGTCGCTGGCCGGGATCATGTGCTCAATCACCTCATGCTGCACGAAGCGATTGAGCGTGAAGGGGAGATCGGAGGTCACGAGCACCCCCACCACGGCGCGATCGAACATCGCCAGATGACGTTCGAACTTCCGGGCCTGCACCGTGCCGACTTTCGTATCGACTGACGTCATGCAGCACAGCAGGCACGGCCTGCCGATGTCGAGCACGTCCTGCTTCGAGAACGTGCTGACGATGCCCTCCTCAAAGGTGAAGAGCTGGAACGGGGGGACCTGCATCCCGACCCGCAACTCCCGTCCGACGAGGGTCGCGGGCGCGCCCTGGACGAACACCTGCCGCGGCTCCGCCTTGGCCTTAGAACTCTTCGCTTGACGAGCCATGCACACCACCAGCCTCTCACGGAATGACGAGCCCGACCGCCGCGTGGCGTGTCTCAGGAGACGTCGAAGACCTTGTAGTCCTTGAATCTGCGTTCCTCAACACCGCTCACGACCAACCGAACCGGATTCTTCGGATCCTTCTGGATCGTGACGCCCCTGGCCCGTGCCTCGAGCATGATCGTTTTCATGCGCACGGGCGGCGAGGGTGGCCCCTTTCGCGCACTGAAGTTCGCCGTTGTGGAACCTGAAAGATCGGTTGCAACGCGGGTGAGTTCGGGGATCGTGCCGATGAGTACCTCGCTCTTGCCCCACGAGGTGAACTTCCACTGCCTGTACGCCTGCTGCACGAGACGCCCCGTGGCGCGGTCCTCCGCAAAAACCCCGAATGCAATCGCGGTGCCACCGTGGATGGGCACGATTTTGACGTCCTGGATGCTGGCATACGTCGGATCGTCAACGATCGGCGGAATTTCCGGGTTACTTTCCCTCCCGCCGAGGACCGAGTTGGGGATGCTCACCGATACCCGCGCGGTATCGATGAACCCGGCAAAGCCGGTCCCCTCGAAGGGGTCGTCCATGAGGCCGCTGGTCGGCGTCGTATTTTTCGACATGCCTGGGTATTTCACGCCAAAGCGCTGCTTGAGGACCCCATCCGTGGCGTCCCACGCGACCACCTCGTTCGAGCCGGTGACGCGGATGCCGTGGACCTTTTGTAGAGAAAGGTGTTTCGCGACTCGCTGAGCCACGCAATTCCTCACAAATCCGGTTTTCGCGACGCTGAACTCGTCTCTGGTGCGGGCGGCAAGGCACATGGCCAACGTGACCTGAACCAGCCCCGTCGTCTCTTTGATGCCCACTTGGACGGGCTTGAAGGCATACACGTCGGACCCCTTCGAGCGGCAATCGTCGCAGACGCGACAATCCTGCACCATGCCGGTCGCACGGCCGGTTTCCGTGAGCGGGTTTTTCAGGGCCATGCGGCTCGTCGAGCAGGCGTCGCAGAAGATGCCACCACATCGCCGGCAGTGGTGCTTCCGCCGCAGAATCGTAAAGGCCTTGCTGCACTTCTTGTTCTCACAGGCGTTCACTTCCGCATCGGCCTTCCAGCGGGCGGCACTCGCCGTGGAGACGACCCCACCTGCGACGGCTTCTCGCTCCAGACGATGCGACACGTTTGCAGCGAGCGGGTCGGTTTGATCCGCGCGTTTTCTCTTGGCGAGCCCGTGCCGGATCAGGGCGTCTACCAACTGTTCGGGTGACAAATCACTGCCGCCCATCAAAAAACCTCTCTCGGCCATGCCAGCACCATGGCAGTTGAGCCGTAGTTTTCCCAACGCCGGTTTTCCAGACGCATCTTTCTCAGCAGAGACCCATTCGATGACATCCGTCAATTCTTGCATCGTGCGACGACCTGGCCGCAGGCTTTCCAGGCTGACGAAGCAGGCAACATAGCGCAACGATTCAAGCTGCTGCCTCGTTACGCCGGGTGTCGCAGCCCGGTTGCCGTCGCGTTCCCCAAGCACATGGCCGATCTGGTGACACGCGGCCGGCAGCACGTGCTTCGTTTCATAGGCCTGTAACTGCCTCTGCACGTCGACGCGGAAGTCGTACTCGTGCCTCTTGCGGTCTCCCACTCCCTTCCCTGCCCCCGCCGTCGCGCCCACCCTGACCGGCGCGACCAGGTGGATGTCGAGAAACCGGTCGTAGCGTGTGCCTGGCATCGGCAGCCATCCTTCGTATTTTTTCGTTTCGTCACACGGGGCGTCGGCAGAAGATCGTACCACACAGCAATTGCTCACTGGTCAAGCCTGGCCGATTTCATGATTGGTCAGATTCGATGTGGCGATCGAATCGCTGCCCGCCGGAATGACCCGCGAATATCTGCAGCGCTTGCTGCCCGCGGACGTGGGCCGCGAGGTGGACGTCTGCCTCATCGATCGCTGTTCGCCGACTGCAGCCTACCCGACGGCAAACAACGCATCGCCGCGATCGTGCGGTGGGCCGCCGCCGAGCCAGGTCGTCCAGCCGAGCCGCGATCCCGACAGGGCCATTCCCTGTTCATCGCCGCCGAGTTGGCACCGCGGAACGGCGTCGGCCGCGAGCACCAACCGCACGCGAATCTCGAACTGCGGACCCGCATAGAGCCGCAGCAGATCGCCCAGTGCCGCGAGCCGCTCAGTGCCGGGCAGCCTCGACCGAAAGTCGGCTGCCGAGAGCGGCCCCACGGCCACTTCAAACGTCGACTCGACATCCCAGACGCGACGGCCCGCGATCGCATCGATACCCAGGCGGGCATTGAGCCCCTCGGGCTGGTCGCGGCTCGCAATCGCCGTCTGATCGGGCTGCTCCAATTCCAGCCAGCGGCC
>CAYSPN010000088.1:0-1869 GCA_964432895.1 uncultured Candidatus Kuenenia sp. | reverse complement strand
GGAGCAAGCGTTTCTGAGGGCAGCCAATCAGTCATGGGTCATGGTCTTCCGGGTCGCTGTGCGGTGAATGGCGACCACCGGATCCGCACACTCGTTGTCCTTGCGGGCGGGTCCCGCGACGACCCGCGAGGGCAGGTCGGTGATCTCTCTCGCCGCAAAGGCCATACCATACCCTCGTGCGGAACAACGGTCGATCCAGGACCGACCTGCCCCTCTTCAACGACACCCCTTCGAAAGAGAGACCCGGTTGAAACCGACTCACACGGGATCACAAAAAAAAGGCACCCCGCACGGCGAAACGCGCGGGGTGCCTCGGCAAGGAGCGGGAAGACGGGGAATCACTCGGGCAGGATGACTGCGTCAATCACGTGGATCACGCCGTTGCTGGTCTTGATGTCGGTCTTGGTGACGTTCGACATGCCTTTGGCCGTGCCCACCTTCACACCGCCATCCGTGGAGATCTTCACCGTGGAACCGCCGGCGGTCTTGGCTTCCTTGAGCTTCACCACGTCAGCGGCCATGACGGAGCCGGGAACAACGTGGAGCAGAAGGATCGCCTTGAGCTTCCCCTTGTTTTCCGGCTTCAGCAGCGAATCGAGCGTTCCTGCGGGCAGCTTGGCAAACGCCTCGTCGGTCGGCGCAAACACGGTGTAGGGGCCTGCTCCCTTGAGCGTGTCGACGAGTTCAGCGGCTCCAAGGGCCGCCGCGAGGGTCTTGAACGTGCCGGCACCAACGGCGGTTTCGACGATATCAGCGGCTTTGACGCCCGCCGTGCCAAACAGCATCAGGGTGGCCGCAATGAACGCAGATGCAATTCGAGTGTGCAACATGATCTCTCCAAAGAACAGGGATGTGGAACTGGTCGAACTGTAGGGGGCTGCACGAATTCGGCAACACATTCCACAAGTGCCGTGCGATTGTGGCCACACGAGCGGGGCATGGCCTTGGATTTGTCAACGTGACACTTTCGCCAGAGTGAAACTGGCGCCGCCAACGAGAATCCGACACCATTCCTTTCGGCCCCGTCACTGCCTGGCGTCTGCTACACGCGCCACAGCCCGCGGCGCATCCAGGCCTGGCTCCAGGGCAGCGAGTGCCGCCAGCGGCGAGCGTGGATGGGAAACTGGCGGAAGCCATCCCACTCGCCGCCAAACCAGGTTTCATCGGGGATGCGTTGCAGCTCCCGTTCGTGGGCCAGGAGCGTGAAGATGCTCTGATCGTGGCGGTGGCCGCGAAACTCCGGGTGCTCCCCCTGCGACGAAGGCGAGTCGTCGATGAGCGAGACATTCCGCATCCGCGTCTCCCACTCCCGGACGAGATCGAGTGTCTCAGGCGCGACTCGAAACACGAGTGCCGTGGCCGCCACCATCTCCCGCGCACGCATCGCCGGATCGTCGGCATGGAATGCCGCGAGCGTGGCCCGCTTCGTCCACTGTCCCACGAGGCCGTCGAGCGTGAAGGCGAGCACGCCCGTCGGATGGCCGGCGGCGAGCGAGACATACTCCTCCAGTCGCGACCGTCCCTCGGCGTTGAGAGAGCAACCGGCATCGCTGTAGACGAGCATGTCGCCGGCGGGCAGTTGCTCGAGGTGGCGACGGATGGCGTATGGCTTCCAGGTCCAGAGGCCATAGCCACGGCGGTGCCGCCGCACGGTCTCGCCATGCTGCCTCCAGTAATCGGGGCCGAGCCAGCGTTCATCGATGGTGTGAATCGATGCGAATCGTCCCATCGCTTTCGCCTCACTGCGGATCCGCGACAGCGACCCACGGTAGCGGCGGTTGGCGAACGACATCAGTTGGGCGTGGGTCACTACTGAAAAGCCCCGCAATGGGCGACGACGTGATGGAACAGGCTCTCCGAGTATCGACG
>CAYSPN010000087.1:0-1953 GCA_964432895.1 uncultured Candidatus Kuenenia sp. | reverse complement strand
ACTCAAGAGGGGGTCGCCAGCCCTGGCCGAGGGTGCCAAGTGTCCCGTGGTTTCGGTCGCGTAGGGGCCGGATTGGAACGCCGGCGAGGCGGGCAGTCTGGGCAGGACACGCCGTGGAAGCTGCGGTCGCGAGGTCAGCGCCGCCCTGCCGCTCGGGATGGTGGACAGGCCGTGGTTCCCCGGCCTGTAGCCGCTTGCCTAAGGTTCGCCATGCTCGCGATCCATCCATCCGCTCCGTCGTTTGCGTTCCTTGGAGAGGATCCGGGAGCGACTCTTGCGGCCGCGGTCGTCCTGCTGCTGGTGTACTCGGCGTATCGCTATGCACTCGTCTGGCAGCGGTGGCGGCAGGCCTCCGGGGCTTTGATCGCGGAACACCATCGGCTCAATGTCACGCTGGGGATCCTCTTTCATCCTTACGTGATCACGGAGCCGGTACGGGATGCCGGCGGACGCGTCGTCGATTTCATCTACACCGATGCCAACCCGGCCGCGTGTGCCTGGATCGGAGTGGATCGCGATCATCTGCTGGGCCGTCGGATGCTTGAGGTCTATCCGGCAGTCGAGACCACCGGTCTGCTCAAGATCTTCATCGACACCGCTGAACACAGCCTCCCCACCTCGGTTGAAGCGTTTCCATTTCCCTTGGCTAGGGAAGGCATGCGTTGGTTGGACATTCGTGCCGTGCGGGTCGACAATCAGGTTGCTTTCGCGTGGCATGACGTGACCGAGCGACACGAGGCAGACGCAAAACTGGCGGCCTCCGAGGAGCAGTTCCGGCTGTTGGCGGAAAATTCGACGGATGTGGTCGTTCGCATCGGCCGCGACGGTACTGTCCTGTGGGTGTCGCCGTCGGTTGCGTCCGTGCTCGGCTGGTCGCCGGCTGATTGCATCGGTCGCGCTGGCGACGACTTCTTCGCCTCCAGCGAGGGCCGGGAGCAGTTTCGGCGTGACCTCCAGGCTGCGTTGGCTGGGCAGGCGATCGTGCTCCGTACCCAATTGATGGCCAAGAGAGGCGATGTCCACTGGGTGGAAATCCACGCCGGCCCCTATCGGACCGCGACGGGACAGATCGACAGCATTGTGGCGTCGTTTCGGGGCATCGATGCCGAGGTCGAAGCCGAACGGATCCTCGAGCATCGCGCCAGTACCGACGAACTGACATCCCTTCTGAACAGGAAAGAGGTGCTCGAGCGGGTCGAAGTCCTCAACAGGCGCGGAGGCCACCAGCTGGCCGTGCTGTGGTGTGACATCGACCGCTTCAAGGTTGTGAACGACACCTACGGGCACGCCACCGGTGATGCCGTGCTCAAAACGCTGGCCGACAGGATCCGCGGCTGCCTGCGGTCGACCGACGACATGGGGGCGAGGATCGGCGGGGACGAGTTGTTGGTGCTCCTGCATAATGTTCGCGATCTGCAGGACGCCGTCGGCGTCGCCGAGAAGCTGCGTGGTGCCGCCGCTGAGCCGATCCCGACTGCGGCCGGACCGGTCACGATCACGCTCAGCATCGGCGTGGTCCTCGCCCAACCCGACGAGGGCACCGACGCCCTCATCGCCCGCGCCGACAACGCTATGTATGAGGCCAAAAAATGTGGGCGAAACCGGGTGGTCGCGATCGGCGAGGCTGTGGCCGCGGACAGCGTCGCCCACGTCGCGTCGCTTGGCGACATCGCGTAGGAAGTCTTTTCGGTTCCCACTCGAACGTCTGCCCGTGGGCGGGACGGGTCGCCGGCCTATACTTCTGGGGATTCGTTCGCGTCATCGGGACGCGAACGTGACTGTGAAGCAGACCCTGATCGAGGCGGCGGAGCGGCTCGGCCTGCAGATCATGACGGAGGCCTCGTGAGCCGGACGATCCGACTGGGCATCTCGACGTGCCCCAATGACACCTTCGCTTTCCACGGTCTGCTGACGCGATCGATCGATTGGCGGGGCCTGCGGTTCGAGGTTGAG
>CAYSPN010000086.1:0-8440 GCA_964432895.1 uncultured Candidatus Kuenenia sp. | reverse complement strand
AGCGAAAACACCGGTGAAAAGCCGTTTTTTCGGCCCTGAAACGATATTTTTGGGTTGCATTTTCATTCCCAGAGTCTCTAATCGGCCTCGCTTTCGGCATCTGTGCCGGGCTCCGGTTCGCGGTGGGGAACTACCGCACACAATTTTTTGGCTTTTTGGAGGTAATGGCAATGGCAAAGAAGTCGGGTAGCAAGCCGATGACGAAGACCGAGATCATGCGGAGCATCTCCGAGACGACCGGTCTGCAAAAGAAGGACGTGGTCGCGGTGATGGAGGCCCTCACGGACGAAATTCAAAAGTCCCTCAAGGGCCAGGGCATCGGGGTGTTTTCAATCCCCGGCCTGGTGAAGATCGAGCGCCGCAAGGTGCCGGCACGCCCGGCTCAGAAGGGTGTCAAGAACCCCTTCACCGGCGAACTGCAGGATCGGCCTGCGAAGCCGGCCAGCGTGAAGGTTCGCGTGCGTGCGCTCAAGAACCTGAAGGCCATGGTGAGCTGAGTTTCGCTCCACTCACCCGAGTCTCGCTCTGCGGCACCTAGCCGCACGACAAAACGACGGGCGGTGCCGCAATGGCGCCGCCCGTTTTTCTTTGTCCAGCGTACTGTGCCCTGGGATGGTGGCGGCGCTCCCGCCCCCCAGTCACCATCATGTGGACGCCTTCTTCGTAGTACCAACGGAAGTGAGACCGCACTCCTGCCAGGAGTGTTCCGGCCTCCACTCGGTAGGGTTCT
Source organism: uncultured Candidatus Kuenenia sp. (assembly GCA_964432895.1). Taxonomy (GTDB): domain Bacteria; phylum Planctomycetota; class Planctomycetia; order Pirellulales; family UBA1268; genus CAMCQY01. The sequence continues at coordinate 7,710 of CAYSPN010000086.1, read as the reverse complement.
AGGTCGCGATGTCGGCTCGGGCCGACGTTGCAAAAACCGAGTTTTGCCTCCGGCACGCTGACGCCAAACTCGCGGCAGACCTGAAGCAGCGCGGGCTCCAGGGCATTGAAGTCGAGCAGTCGCGTGGTGGCAGACGCCGGTCCGTACACGTCGAAAAAGGCTTCGTACGTCGCGAGTCCTCCGTCGTCGATGGCCATGCCAAGAAACCTGTGGAAGCTATCCTCGCGAGCAGCCCGTATCAGCGGTGCCGTCGGTTCTTCCGGGAAGTCATAGGCCCGCCAATACTCGAACAGCGACACCAACATCTCGAACGGCTCTCGGACGACGCCGATGATCCGCGTCGTGCACGGCTTTCCGTCAACGGCCGATGCACGCTGGCCAGCAGGGAAGCAGCGGGCGAGCGTGCGGTACAAGGTGGCGCACGCCCGCTTGATCCGGTGGCGTGGGGCGGGGGACGGGACGGGGCTCTGCGACAAGAGTCCCAGCTTTTCCAGTGAGTAGCGGACAGGAAGGTGGTTCACCTCATAGAGCGGGTGCGGCTCCACCAGCTTCGCGTCGGGGAACACTTCCCGAAACCAACGCGTCAGGGAATGGCCAGCCGTCTTGGGGTAATGCGCGAACCCAATGTTCATCGACTGGCTGTAGAGCATGTCGTCGCCTGTTTGACGGAGGCCTGCGGAGGACTTGGGTTGGACGATTCCGGGGCCTTTGTGACAAGCCTCACCCTCTCGCCTCTACCCTACGGTTCACATCGGTTGCTCCCCGCGTCCGGCTTGCGGAAATATTCCAGTCACGCAATGTGCGGTGCCTCGGCACAAACGACCGGGAAGGCAACCATTCCGGTCTCAGATCGCGTTTTTCAAGCCCTTCAAACCCCCACCAACACCGTGTCGGCCGCCCACCCCGCCACCTGCCAGCGGTCATGGCGGCGGGTGGTGTGGCAAAAAGCCTCGCTCTGCGCACATTTGCCTCAGGTTCGCAGGCCTTCACTGCTCCACGGCCGTCATGAGCCGCCGTACGGCGGCTGTCTGGACAATCACACCAAGTTGGCACGCTAATTGCGTGCCTTCTTTTCGCTGTTCTTTCGCTGACGTCCCGATGCTTTGCAACCACACATCTGCTCTGGGGACATTCCATGGCTCCACAACGCCGAAATCCACAGCGGCCACGCCGCGAGCGTCTGTCGTTCGAAACCTGCGAGCCGCGTCTCCTGATGGCCGCCGACGGCCACATGTCGGTCGGCATGAACCTCGAAAACGTGGTGGACTGGTCTCCCGCCTGGACATTCACCGATGCGTTTCAGGCATCGCGGCCCTGGATCTCACAGGCCTTTAACACCACGACGTGGAACACCTCGTGGGATGCTGCCGACGCCCCACTCTTGTCGCTCGATTCCCGCGGCAACCCCACGTCGCTGGCCACGTGGGAGAACGCCGCCGGGGAGACGATGCAGCAGGTTGCCGGCACGCTCATGTTTCGCGGCCTCGGCGGCGGCTATGCGGCGGGCGTCTATCGGGCGGAATGGGACGGCACCGGCACGGTGGCCTTTGGGTTCGACGCGGTGACGATCGCCAGCGGCAGAACCTCAACCGGCCGCAACTACGCCGACCTGCGGGTCAGCCCCACTGACAACGGGATCTACATGCGGATTGATGCCACCAGCCCCACCGATCCGGTGCGGAACTTCAACGTCTGGATGCCCGAATGGCAGGGGCAGCATTTCGCAGGCCAGCGGTGGCAGCCGGGCGATTCGTTCTCACCTTTCCACCCGCTCTTCCTCCAACGGCTCAAGCCCTTCCGCACAATCCGCTTCATGGGCATGCAGGAGACAAACTCATCCGATATCCGCTCCTGGGGCGACCGCCGCGATGCCCTCGACATCCGCCAGGGCTCGGGCTCCGGCGGCACGCCGAGCGAGCCCATGGTCAACGGCATGTCGGTCGAACACATGGTGCAACTCGCCAACGATCTCAACGCCAATCCGTGGTTCAACATGCCACACATGGCGGACGACGACTTCGTGCGAAACTTCGCGACCTACGTCCGCGACCACCTGAAGCCTGGGCTCACGGCCTCCGTCGAGTGGTCGAACGAGATTTGGAACTTCGGCTGGGGCTTCGAGGCCTCGCATTGGGTGTCGGAACAAACCAAGTTGCCGGCGAACGCCGGGCTCGACAACTGGCAGGTCGCCGGCCGGGAGGCTAAGCGCGATCTCGACATCTGGTCCGACGTGTTCGCTGGCCAAACGAATCGGCTCGTCCGTGTCGCTGGGGGCTGGGCCGCTGTCGACTGGGTAACCAATCGGGTCGTCGAGAGCATGGGAGGATCCTTCGATGCGATCGCCATCGCCCCCTACATCACGCCCACCGACGAACAGCGGGCAGTCTACACATCGGCCACCACGGTCGATCGGGTGATCGCCGACACGCGAGGCAACATCGCCACCTCGCTCGAGTGGGTCGGCAACCATGCGCGGCTGGCCCGGGAATGGCAGGCCCGCCTGGGACGGCCGGTCCAATTGGTCGCCTACGAAGGCGGACACCATCTCGACGGACGCAGCGGCCCGTATCAAGACGCCTTCTATGCCGCGACCAATGACCCGCGGATGGGCGATATCTATCGCGACTACCTCCGGGGCCTCGACGCGGCCGGCATGAGACTCTACGTCGATTTCCAGTTCACCGGCGGGCCCGGCGCCACGTCGTGGGGTGACTTCGCCAAATTCCATCGCATGGACGAACCGTCGGAGACGGCCTATCGCTACAACGCGGTCGTCTCCGCGGCCAACGGCTCGCTCTGGAACACGACCCCGCCGCCACCTCCCGTGATCAGTATGCCGGTGATCAGCATTTCGGCGGCTGCGCTCGTCGAGGGGAATGCGGGGCGACGGCCGATGGTCTTCACGGTGTCGCTGTCGCAGGCATCGACGCGTCCGGTCACCGTCCGCTGGGGCATGGCCAATGGAACGGCGACGGCTGGTCGTGACTACGTCGCCACTTCCGGCAGGCTGACATTCGCCCCGGGCCAGACCCGACGCACGATCACGGCACTCGTGATCGGTGACCGCATATCGGAGGCTCACGAAACCTTTCGCGTCGGCCTCGGGTCGCCCCTGAATGCGACGCTCTCTGCCACGGCGAGTCGCGGCACGGGCACAATCCGCAACGACGACGGGCCGGTTCGATTGGCAGCAGCCTTTGCCTCGTTCGCCGCTTTGCCGTCCACCTCGCCAACCACGAAGGTCCGCCGGTAAAGCGGCGAGGCAGGACACGCAGGCTAGGGCAAATGCGGGGCCCGTTAAAAAGCCATCCGCCGCAACCGGCATCCATGCCCGTTATTTGAACTAGGCGGACTGCACGGCTTTTGTCGATGGTTCGAAGAGGCGGAGTCGTTCCTCTGGTCCCGTTCGAATCCCACTGCGCCCTGGGAAAAACGCGATGACGACAGCAACAACACCTCTCCATGACGAGCGGCCCGCCGCGCTCGCGATTGTCGCCCACCCGGACGACATTGAATTCCACGCCGCCGGCACGCTGCTCCTGCTTCGCGAAGCGGGCTGGGCGATCCACTATCTCAACGTCGCGGACGGCGACTGCGGCAGCATGACGATGTCGCGCGAGGAGACAAGTCGCATCCGGGCCCGTGAGGCCCGCACGGCGGCAGGCATCCTGGGCGCGGAGTTTCACGAGAGCCTCGCCACCGACCTGCTGATCTTCTACGAAGAGCGGTTGCTGCGACGGGTCGCAGCGGTCGTGCGGCGGGCACGTCCCAGGATCGTGCTCACGCACTCGCCGGAGGACTACATGGAAGACCACATGAACACCGCCCGGCTGGCGGTGACCGCCACCTTCGCCCGTGGGGCGCCGAATTTCGTGACCAACCCGCCGGTGGCGGCCTATGCCGGCGACGTGACCGTCTACCACGCGATGCCCCACGGCCTCTGCGACGGGCTCCGCCGCCCGGTAGCGCCCGACCTGTTCATCGACACGACGAGCGTGCAGGCGACGAAGCGTCGGGCCCTCGCCGCCCATGCCAGCCAGAAGGACTGGCTCGATGCGTCACAGGGCATGGACAGCTATCTCGATGCTGGCGACGAGATGTCCCGCAGGGTCGGCAGGATGTCGGGGAGGTTCGAGCATGCGGAGGGCTGGCGGCGTCACCTGCACCTCGGTTTTTCAGCTAGTGAGCAAGACCCACTCGCCGACGCACTCCGCGGCCGCTGCCACGCCGTGCAGCCACTCTCCCCCTGATCCACGAGCCGCGTCGATGAGCACGAGCCGCGGGCCTACGGGCAAGTGGACGGGGCCGGAATCGAACCGGCGACACACGGATTTTCAGTCCGTTGCTCTACCAACTGAGCTACCCGTCCAGGGTTTTGTCCCTATTTCGTAGGCCTTGAAAGCGGGTCTGTCAACGCGTGGGACTGCCATACGGGCAGGACGACGACCACGGGCTTGGCCACGGTCATTCCCCAGCCTGGATACCCAGCCCGGCCCGTGGCCCAGTCCAGGCATGCCGGTCAACGCTCAGGCCGCCCCATCGCCGCGATCCATTGCACCACCAGCATGACGCCAAACGCCCCCCAGCCCAGAGCGGCGAGAACGCCTCCGCCGAGCAGGCCATCCGCCGCATCCGGATTGATGCCGCCGACGATCCGCATCAGCATGGTGAACACTACGGCCGTCACGGTCGCCACGGCGACGCTCCGCGCCACGAACTTCGTCGTGCGCCAGCCTTTGGCCGGCGGCCGGGGCACAACGGGCCACAGTTCCTTGCCCGTTCCCACGCCACCGTCCCGATCGGTATCTTCGGTCTCCGACAAGAGACCTCGCGTCGACTGTTGGTCGGTCTGCGTTTGTTCCTGCCACAAACTCGAACCGACGGGCAACGGCGGTGGCGACTGTCGCGACGATGCATCCTCCGACGCCGTTGCTCCGATCTCGCATGACGCTTTGGACGACCTGACTCGTGGCATCGCGAGCGGCGTTGCGGGTGTCCACTGCCGCAGTCGCTCGACCACCGCCTCTGCCGACATCGGCCGCTCCGCTGCATCCTTCCGCATCATCGACTCGACCACCCGGCAAAACCCTTCGCTCACTCCCGGCTCCAACTGCCGGATGGGCCGGGGCTGATCCTTCAACTGCCGCTGCGCCTTCTCCTGCCGTGTGCCGCCAGGAAATGGCACCTCGCCCGTCAGCACGAAGTAGAGCGTGCAGCCGAGTGCATAAATGTCGGCCGAAGACCCGACGGTGTCGGGCGTACGAATCTGCTCGGGAGCCATGTAGTCCATCGTGCCCACCACACGCCCCAGCCGCGCCGACTCGCCCTCCATCGTCGAGCCGGCCAGCCCGAGGTCGAGCACCTTGACGTGTCCTTCGGGAGTCACCAGCAGGTTGGCCGGTTTCACGTCACGATGAACCAGTCCCTGCGCATGCGCGTAGGACAGACCAACGGCGGCCTGTGAGATCACCGATGCCGCCCTGACCTCATCGAGCCTTCCGTGCTTGAGCACCTGCCGCCTGAGGTCGAGGCCGGGGACCAGTTCCGTCACGAGGTAGTAGACTTTCCCATCGTGGCCAGCATCGAGGGCCCGCACGAGATTGGCGTGGTCGAGCCGGGAGAGCATGCGGATTTCCCGCTGGAACGCAGCCTCCGATTCGCTCGTCGATTTCGCCCGCGGCAGGACCTTGATCGCGACGGTTCTTTCCATCATCACGTGCTGGGCCCGGAACACCTGCCCCATGCCGCCGCGTCCGATCTCATCCAGGATCCGATACTGCCCGAGCGTCAGCTTTCGTCGTCCCGCCAGGAGTTGGTCGGCCTGGAAGCGGGTGAGGGTCTTCTGGGCCACCAAACACTTGGCCACCGCCGCATCCCAGCGAGCGGCGTCGGCGCGGGCGGCGAGCCCGAGGGTCTGTCCCACCTCCTCCTCACAGACCGCGATCTGCTCTGCGTCCAGCAGGCCGCTGGCCAGCGCCGTATCGCGAAACCGCGGCACGGGCCGCTGTGGCCCGCCGACAGGAATGGGCGGAGAGTGGTTGGAGTGCTGCGCCATCGATCGACATTCTACACCCGTTTGGCCGCGTGCCATGAGCGGCGGGGAGCATCGTTAGGCGCCGCGGAGCAGCGCCGGGAAGCGGGCCTGCCACGGCTGGGGCCAGCCCGCTTCGAGCATCATGGCCTGCCGCGTGCCGGGATGGGCAAACGCCAGGCGGCGGGCATGCAGAGCGATGGCCGGGCCCAATCCGGGCGATGCTGCGAATGGCAGCCTCGCTCCATATGTTCTATCTCCGACGATCGGGCAGCCTCGGCCTGCCAACTGCACACGCAGCTGATGTCGCCGGCCGGTGGAGGGCACGAGTTCAACGAGCGACACCTCACCCAGGCGTTTCACCACCCGGGCCCGAACGTGGCACTCACCGCCGGCCACATCGTCCTCATCAATGCCATCGTTGCCAGCGTCATCAGCCGGGGCGCCACGGCCCGGACCGCCAGCGGGCCGCAGTCGCGACCGGCGTTCCTCGCCACGGCGTTCAATCCGCTCATGCCAATCGACCCACTGCCCCAATGGTGCTGGAAACCGTCCCTCGACCACGGCCGCGTAGGTCTTCTCCACCACGCGCTCCCGAAATTGCCGGGAAAGGTCGGCGGCGGCCCCACTCGTCTTGGCCATCACGAGCACGCCCGACACCGGCGCATCGAGCCTGCTCACCACGCCCAGGAATGCTCCTGCAGGTCGCGATTCCTGCAGAATCGTGTAGACGCTGGGCATGCCCCGGGCGGCATTGGCCGTGGGCAGACCCGCCGGCTTGACGACGGCGATCAGATGGTCATCCTCAGTGATCGATTCCAGGTGAGAGAGGTTGGCGGCCATGGCTCAAGCGTCGCGTCGACAGATCGTGCTTGCAAGCGGATCCCCGCGCAGACGGGAACTGGCCACGAACGAGGGCTGGAGTGTGCTGGTCGTGCCGCCCCCCGAGGCCATCGAGGCCACGGCCGCGCCGCAGGCCGCCGACGAGTCGCTGGAAGCCTACGTGCTGCGGCTGGCCCGGGCAAAGGGCCAGGCAGTGGCCAGTCTCGGCATCGAGGGCACCATCCTCGCCTGCGACACGCTCAGCGAGGTCGATGGCGCCGCTCTTGGCAAGCCTGCCGACCGTGAGGACGCCAGGCGGATGCTCACGCTCCTGGCAGGCCGCGTGCACCGCGTGCTCACCGGGGTCTGGATCTGCCGCCAGCGGATCAATTCTCCGCCTGATGGTGCCGTCCAAACGTCGCCGGAGACCGCGTCGTTGGAGGCCGTCGAGGAGAGCGTGCTCGCGATGGGCCCGCTGGAAGGGCCACTGCTCGAGTGGTATCTCGACAGCGGGATGTGGCAAGGGAAAGCCGGGGCATGTGGCTTTCAAGACGAACGACTGCCCCTTCGGCTGGTGGCAGGCAGCGGATCCAACGTGGTGGGGCTGCCGCTGGAGCGGGTGCGGGCGATGCTGGACGATCTCGACCAACGGCCCACCTGACACAGCCTCGCCAAAAAACACCTCAGGCGCATAAAAAATCGACCCGTGCGGGGAATTTTGCTCCACCACACGGGTCGATCGAAGAAAATCCGGCGATACCTACTCTCACGCTTTTGGCACTACCATCGGCTCTGAAAGCTTAACTACCGTGTTCGGGATGGGAACGGGTGTGACCTTTCAGATATGTTCACCGGAA
>CAYSPN010000085.1:0-13435 GCA_964432895.1 uncultured Candidatus Kuenenia sp. | reverse complement strand
GGGCCCTGCCGCTCACGATGGGAGATTTTCCCTACCCGCGTGACCACCACGGCCAGTGGTTTTGGGAGAGCGGCTTCGACAAGGATCCTCTGGGCGACGCCGAAGGCATCCGCGACTGGAACCTGCGAGCGGTCTACGGGGCGTTCAACGCCATGAAAAACGGGGACGGAGCCGCCCAGCACGAGAACGCCGCGCTCACCTGGGTGGCGCATATCGGCGGCCCCCGCGAGAGCCGCCGAATCCTCGGCGACGTCATGCTCACCCAGGACGACATCGTGGCGAAGAAGGAGTTTCCCGATGGCTGCGTGCCCTCCACGTGGTCGATCGATCTCCATTATCCGAAGAAGGGCTACGCAGCGAAGTTTCCCGACAACCCGTTCATCTCGATCGCGGTTCACGACCAGCGTGTCGACCGTACCTACGGCTATCCGGTTCCGTACCGCTGCTTCTTTTCGAAGGACATCGACAACCTCTTCATGGCGGGACGGTGCATATCCGTCACGCACGAGGCTCTCGGGACCGTGCGCGTGATGAAAACCTGCGGCATGATGGGGGAGGTGGTGGGCAAGGCGGCGAGTGTGGCGATAAAGCACGGCACAAACCCGCGGGGCGTGTACGAGAAGCACTGGAGCGAGATGGATGAACTCTTGAAACTTCCCGGCAAAGCCCGCCGCGCCACGCTCTCCGCGCCGATCAAGATTCCCGCCGACGCCCTGCCGCTGGCGAGTCCGACCGGCCCGCCCAAGGGCACCGATCCCAGGAAACTCATGCGCGAGCGATCCGCCGTCGTGGTCGACGACCTGGAGGCGGCTTTCGACGGCACATGGAAGAACGGGTATGGGTTGAAGGGCTTCGTCGGCAACGGCTATCACTATTCGGCAGCCGATTCGGGCGCTACGGCAAGGTTCGAACTCCACGCACCGGCGGCCGGCGCCTACGAGGTGCTTGTCTCCTGGCAGCCGCACGAGAACCGTGGCGCGGCGGTGCCAGTACTCGTGGAGACGGCCTCGGGCCGCACGAGCGTTCGGCTCGACATGCAGAAGCCCCCGCCGCTCGACGGCTTCGGCTCCGCCGGCCGAGTGAACCTCGAAAAGGGCGATGCCTGCGTCGTCGTGATTGCCACCGACGGCGCCAAAGGCAACGCGCACGCCGACGCGGTGATGCTCGTGCCTGCCCAGTAGGACAGTCTGAAGCCTGCCCTCCACCGCTTGCCATCCCCGTATACGCACGCATCCCGACGGTTCACGCGACCACCTGCGCGGAGGCAGACGCGATGGCTGTGGCGGCACTCGTTCTCGCCAACCTAGGCGAACCGTGACCGCTCGTCGCATCCAGAAAGAATTGATGCGCGTTTCCACAGAAACGTCGGCCACGTCTTCGGGTACGATCCAGCGCGGCGACTGTTGATCCACCTCGATTCCCTACGGTGAGCATCATGCTTTCAGCCTTGCAGTACGGTCGCCGGCAGTTCCTGCGTGCCGGAGCGACAATGATCGCCTTGCCGGCGCTCGAGGCCTTCGGGGGCCGCGCTGCCGCACCCCACAGACCGCGGAATTTCGTCGCGATCGGCACCTACCTCGGCTGGCACCAAAACGCGTTCTTCCCCCGGCAGGCGGGCCGCGACTACGAACTGTCCCCAACGCTCGCCCCGCTCGCCGGCATGCGCGAGCAGTTCACGGTGTTTTCCGGGCTCGACCATCGGGCGCCCAACGGCCATGCCGCCTGGAGCAATTTTCTCTGCGGCATGAACCCGGGCAGTTGGTCGCTCGACCAGATGATCGCCGACTCGATCGGGCAGCAGACCCGCATTCCTTCGATCGAACTCACGGCCGGCTCCGGCGAAGGCCCCCAGGCGATGAGCTTCACGCGGCAGGGCGTGGGCCTCCCGCAGATCGACCGTCCGAGTGTGCTCTACAAGCGGCTCTTCGCGTCGGAGGCCGACCGCGCCCGAACCGAATACCTGCTTGCGAGCGGCGAAAGCTCGCTCGACATGGTGCTCGACGATGCGAATCGGCTCCAGCGAGCGCTCCCGTCTCGCGACCGTGCCAAGCTCGATGAATACTTTGAGTCTATTCGCGCGGTGGAGAGGCGGATGGAGCGGCAGCTTGCCGCCCTCGACGAGCCCGCAGCCACCACCACGTACACACTGCCCGACTACGATCCTGTCACGCCGAACCTTCAGATCGAGGCGGAAGGAATCCTGTATGACTTGTCGGCGCTGGCCCTGGAAAGCGGCCAGACCCGGGTGATCACGATGTTCCTCCACGGGCTCGGGCAGGTCTTCTCGCTCGACGGCCGGCAACTCGTCGCGGGTTACCACGGCCTCTCACACCACGGGAACGACCCGGTCATGATTCGCGACCTCGTCGCCATTGAGACGGCACACGTGCACTGTCTCGCCCAGTTTCTCGGGCAGCTCGAGCAGAAGCAGACGGTCGATGGAAGGTCGCTTCTGGACGACACGATCATCCTCTTGGGCACCGGCATGGGCGACGCCAGCCGCCATAGCAACGCCAACCTCCCCACGCTCGTCGCAGGCGGCGGCTTCAAGCACGGCAGCCACGTCGTGGTCGATCCGAAGCACGCAGGGGCACCACTCCTCGGCGACCTCTATGTCACGCTCATGCAGAGGCTGGGCATCGAGACCGACCGGTTCTCAAACGCCTCGAAGACCATGAACGAGGTTCTCCTCTGATGCGGCAGTCTCTGCCCTTGATGCTGGTCCTGACGGGTGCCATCGCCGCTGTGCGGGCGGACGAACCCGCAGTCGTGCCGCAGCCCATTCGGGCGATCCTCGCGGGCAGGTGTCTCGACTGTCATACGGGCGACACGGCCGAGGCCGGCGTTCGCCTCGACCGGGAGGCGATCGACTGGGGCGATCCCGCCGAGGTCGACCTCTGGCGGCGGGTCGTGGAGGTGATCGAAGACCGCCGGATGCCGCCGCCCGACGCGGAGCCGGCAACACAGGCGGATCGCGTGGCAATCGTCGCGTTCCTCGACCCGCCCATCATCGGCCACACGCCGTTTGGTGGCACTCCGCCGCGCCGGCTCAGCCGAGACGAATATGCCGCCACGATCCGTCGGCTCTGCCACCTGCCGGCGTTTGCGCTGCCGGTCGGGTTCCCGCTCGACACGGAGCGGCACGGCTTCGACAACCTTGCCGAGGGGCTGATGCTCTCGCCGGCCCACCTTGAGGCCTATGCGGTGGTCGCCCGCGACGTGGCCGAAGAGATCTTCCCGCCGCCGCGGCCGGCGGCCAAGCACGCCCGCTGGGAGGCCGGGCCGCGGGATCTCGCGCTGAGCTTCTCGGCAGCCACCCTCCATGGCGACGCGGTTCGCCTTGCCTCCCGCAGCATCGACAGCATGCGCAGCTGCACCTGGCCGAGCCGCATCGAGATGAAGGATTCGGGCACCTACACGATCACCGTCACAGCCTCGCAGTTTCTCTCTCCCGAGGGGCACCGCTTCGAGGGGCCGATGAAGCTGGAGGTCTACGCCCGGCCCGTGTCGGCGACTGATCGTTCCCGGGTCTCGGCGTTCCGGCTGCTGCACACGATCGAGGTCTCCTTGGAGTCGCCTGCCACGACAGCGTTCGAAGCCGACCTCTACGAGGGCGACACGGTGCTCTTCCGGTGGGCCAACGCCGAGATGACCCATGAGTTCAACGAACTAGCCGACCAGATGGAGGTCTGGTTCCGCGACGATCCGCGGTTTCTCGCTGCCTGGCAGCACGCGGTGTTTCCTTCCGGGGATCCCGCCCGGCCCGAGACGACGCGATTGCGCGGCCGCAACGGCTGGGATATCGTCTCCAAGCATTGGTCCGACCCGGCACTTGATCTGGGCGACGCCACCATGGACACGAAGAAGACAAAGAAATTAGTCGATCTTTGGCGGTCAATGGTCAGCACGACGGCTCTCGCCGACGCGCTGTGTTACTTCTACCACGAGCGAGGTCCGGCGCTCGAGATTCATGGAGTCGTCATCGAAGGGCCGTCGAAGTCCATCGAGAGCCCGCGTGACAGGGCCCGTGCGGCCGCGCGGCGGGCGATCGTCGGCAACCGCAAGGATGGGCAGACCGACCGCGACTTCGCTCGCAGCATGCTCACGTCGTTTCTGCCCAAGGCGTTTCGCCGCCCCGTGAGCGATGCCACCGCGAAGAGCTTCCTCACCATCGCAACCCGGCATTGGGACGAGGGACATTCGTTCGATGAAGGGATGCATCTCCTGCTGCGGAGCATTCTCGTCTCCCCCCGGTTTCTCTACCGTTGCATCGAGCCGGCCGACGCGGCGGGCAACCTCGACCAGTTCGACCTTGCCACGCGACTCTCCTACTTCCTCACGCAAGGCCCGCCGGACGGCACGCTGGTCGACCTCGCCACGCGGAGTCGACTGGGTGAATCATGGGTCCTCAGGCGCGAGGCGGAGCGGCTGTTGCCGAAGCGGCCCGTAGACCCGATGATTCGCAGCTTCGTCGGACAGTGGCTCGACACGAAGTTGCTCCCGGGCATCATGCCCGACGCGAAGTTCCATTTCGATGACGAGGCCACGTCGCTGGCCCGCCGGGAAACGGAAACATTTTTCACCGACATACTGACGAAGAATCTGCCGATGCAGACGTTCATCGATCCCGATTTCACCTTCTCCTCGATCGCCTTCGTCCAGCGGAATTACGGTTTCACGCCCCCGGACGCGAAGGAGGCGAAGCAACCGCTCTCGCAGGAAGATCTCCGCAAGTTCCAGCGGCTCACGATACCGCCGGGCGGCCGCTACGGCGGGCTCCTCGGCCAGGCGGCGATTCTCATGGCGACGGCCAATGGGGTCGATACGCAACCGGTGATCCGGGGCGCGTGGGTGCTCGAAAACATCCTCGGCATGCCGTCGCCGCCCCCGCCGAAGAACGTGCCGGCCCTCACGCCCGATACCAAGGGGGCGAAGACCCCGCGAGACCTGCTCGCCGCCCACACGCAGGAGGCAAGCTGCGCTGTCTGCCATGCCCGGATCGACCCGGTCGGTTTCGCGTTTGAGAACTACGACCCCGTGGGTCGCTGGCGGGCAAAGTGGCCCGGCACCGACGCCCCGATCGACGCCTCCGGCACGCTGCCCGACGGCGCCGTGGTGAAAAATCCGATCGAGTTCAAGGCGTGGCTTGTCGCGAACATCGACCTCTTCTCGACGTGCGTCGCGGAAAAGCTCCTTACTTATGCGACCGGCCGCGTGCCCAACTACGCTGAACGGCGCGAGATCGAGAAACTCGTGCGGGCCAACCGCGAGGCGGGCAAGGGCTTCCGCGACCTCGTCCTCGACCTCATCGACAGCCGCACATTCCGCGCACTGTAGGGCCGAACACCACGAACCGCAGCACCTCCTCGGCGCGGAATCCAATGGAAGGATAGGACGGCCAACAACACGTCCGCAAGCGTTTGACGGGTGACGGGCGGTCGATGGAGTGTGGCTCCGGGCCCCTCTCGACACCGTTGGCTGTTTCGCGACTGCAAAACACCCCTGAACGCCTGAACGAGCAGTTTTTCACGGTCGGCGAAGACCTTTGCCGAACTGGCCAAACGCGAGGATGGTTGCAGCTCTCACAGCGAGTGGATGTCGATCACAGGCAGTTCTTCGGGCGACGATTGCATCGCGTCGCGGTCGTCTTGCACCTGGACGAGTTCGCCCCAGTCGGTGGGCGGACGAGACGGGTGGAGGTTCGAGCGGCTTGTCGAGATGCGTGAGGGGCTAACTTCGCGCGGACGAATCCGTCTTGGCCTTCTTGCACTTGCGAACCTCCTGTTCGCAGAAAACCGGCTCCTGCCGGCAGCCTGGAGTGAGCCCGATGTCACCGCCGCACGCTGGGCACTCCAGTGGAAACCCCCTCCATCCCGAGGCATCAGTTTCGCCCCGGCAATCCGTGACGTGTCGTGGGAGCGGGGCTTTTCATCCGAGTCGCAGCAGCCTCCCTGGGCGTGCCCGTCGCCCGCATGCCCGCCAGGGCAGACTCACGTTGTTTTTCTGCGACAGTTCAGCAAAAAACAGCAGGCATGAGGAACCGGGAGTAGGCGAGCTACCCGTTCGGATAGTTCGGCTATTCCCGCCTGCTTGTGCCTGTGAAAACAGCTGTGTTTTCGTCACCCGCAGCGACGGCGGGCGAACTCACGAGCCTGGGCCCGCCGCGGGAACTAGGACCGGCAGCGAACACGGTCAAAAAAACACGTCCTGTGCCTTTCCGCGTGGAGGCAAGTTTTTCACTTGCCTGGAGTTGATGAAGCCGGTGCCGATGGTCCGGCTTGGCTAACCAGTCCGCGGCATGCGAAGTCGATGTGGACGACCCGTCATTCCACGTCAGGTGGATGATCTCGCCAACCCGCATTTCGGTCTCGGCCATCCGCAGATACGCGGCCTTGTAGGCCCCTCTCGCGGTCTCCACGATCGCGTCGAGCTTGCCCTGTGACGCTGCGGCACCTCCAGGAGGGGTCAGGAGCTATAGTCGAAACGCGAGATCTCGGCGGCGAATTTCGCCGTCACCAGGTCGATCAGGCCTTGGTGAGGAAAGTAGGTGCGGTATTGCTCACGCCTGGAAGCATCGACATGTGGCAGCAGGGCCGGTCGGATTCCAGTCCGATCGCAGAGGCTCGCAAAGTCAGTACCAAGCCTCTCGAACCGGAGAACGAATCTCGAACCTGTCGACTCCGTCGTGATGCCGTGCCACAAGGAAAATGTGGTCGTCGCTGAAGGGCAGCAGCGCCCTTTGAATGGAATTTCCGCCGGTCTTGGGGATGTGAAGGAACAGGAAGTTATGCGTTGTGAATAACAACTCGATACTCCTTGGTTGCTTGTGCAACAGCATGCAAGCGGCGCGACAGTCAGGCCCGTTCGCGACAGCAGCATCGGCTCGATGGCAGTATCTGTATGTCGACTCCCTTGGGAAGCTCCCGCGACTGCGGGCTCACTTTTGTCAGCGGGCCGAAGATCTAGCCCGGTCAATGGCATCTCCGCTAGTGTTTCACGGCCGTCGATGCCGTAAGTCTGGCGATCACGCCGGGGGAGTGCGTCGCGATCCTCGGGCGATCGGGGTCGGGGAAGTCGACGCTTCTGGCCCTGCTCGGCGGGCTCTGCAAGCCGACGTCGGGCCACGACGGTACCGGCGACCTCATCGAGCGACAGGACGACTACTACATCTACCTCCGCGACCCTCGCCGCACCGAGGACGACATCCGCCGCACGAACGGCTGGGGCGAAAAGTGTTTCCAGCAGCGACGAACCGATGATCAGCATCGATCAGCATCAAAGGGCCTGTCCCAAGGGCCGCTCGTGCGAGCTGCCTGGAGCCTTTGGCGGGGTGGTGCCTCCGGGGCCGTGGGGGCGAGTTTTCAACTTGCCATGCGTTCCGTGCGGGCGCTGCACGTCGCGATCCATGAGTACGGTGCGGGCCCTCGCATCGACCGAAGAGCCGCTCTTGTTTCAGGCGAGCATGTCGGCGGCGGCAGCGGCATCGAGGAATCCCCGTCATCACAAGGAGTTCTTCGCGGAGATGACAGAGGCCTACTTCGACTCGAACGATTTCCAGCCGTTCAACCGGGCAGAATTGCAGACGGACCATCCGGCCATTTTCACGCTCCTCGCCGACATCTGGGGCTCTCTTCGCTGAGGATGGCTGGGGAACACAGGGCAAGTTGAAAAATTGCCCCAAGGGGAGCACGACGAGCTTCCAGCGATTGGCAACCACTCGTTGTGACGAGTGCCCGGAGTTGCCGAAGTGCCGTTGGCCGCCCTATCATTGTCTTCATAAACCCAAGTTAAATTACTTTAATCAGTCATTTTATCGGAAAACTCCCGCATGCGTCTCCTGCTCGGACATCGTCCCCCCATGATCTGGCTGATGGTCGCCGGTGCCCTCGCTCTCGCAACCCCGGTCGACGGGTCCGCGGCCCCGCAGCCGATCGTCGTAGAGGCCGAGAGCGGCAAACGCTCCGGCGTCGAAGTCCGTAGGCAGGGGCGCGGCTTCACCGGCGCGGGCTACGTCACCGGCTTCGACGCCGACGCCGACTCACTCGAACTTTCGGCATCCGCGCCGGAAGCCGGCATCTACGACCTATCCATTCGCTACCGCTGCCCGTTTGGCCAGAAGGGGTTCGAACTGCGGGTCAACGGCGTTGGTAGCTCGGGCATCCTGCCTGACACGAGCGAACAGTTCGCCATGCACCGCGTCGGCAGGGTCGAGCTTGTGGCGGGTCTCAACACGATTGTCGTGGCGAAGGGCTGGGGACACTACGACGTGGATCGCATCGAGCTCACGCCCGGGCGTCCCCGGAGCGCTCCGCAGCCTCCTGCCGTCGAGCCCGTCAATCCACGGGCCACAGCACCCAGCCGCGAATTGCTCGAGAAGCTACGCACCAGCTACGGTCGAACCACGCTCTACGGCGTCTACTCCGAGGCCGATGCGGCTTATCTTCTCGAGCACACAGGACGCCGCCCGGCGATCATCGGCACGGACCTCATGGACGCCTCCCCGAGCCGGGTGGAACGCGGGGCGCGGTGCGAGGCCGTTCGGCAGGCGATTGAGGCCGATCGTCGCGGCCAGGTCGTCACCGTCTCGTGGCATTGGAACGCCCCGACCGACCTATTGGACGGGCAGATGGTCGAGCACGAGGGCAAGCGGGTCGAGGCCAAGTGGTGGAGCGGCTTCTACACTTTCGCAACGTCGTTCGACCTGACCGCGGTGCTCGCTGACCCTGCGGGCGAACGGCATCGACTCCTTCTCCGCGACATCGACGCGATCGCCACGGAGCTGTCGAAACTTCGCGACGCCGGCGTGCCGGTGCTCTGGAGGCCGCTCCACGAGGCCGAGGGCGGCTGGTTCTGGTGGGGCGCCAAGGGGCCCGAGCCCTTCAAGAAGCTCTGGCGGCTGCTCTACGAGCGGCTCACCGTCCACCACGGGCTCGATAACCTGCTCTGGGTCTACTCCAGCGGCACCGACCCCGCCTGGTACCCGGGAGACGACGTCGTCGACATCGTGGGCATCGATGCCTATCCCGCCGACATCCGTGATAGCCTCGATGCCACCTGGGAAACGCTGTTCGAGCAATACGGAAGCCGCAAACTGCTGGCGCTGACGGAGTTTGGCGGCGTTCCCGACATGCCCCGCATGCACGACTTCGGGGTATGGTGGAGCTTCGCCGTGAGTTGGAGCGATCGCGAAGGCCCCCGAAAGAACGGCGCCGCTGAAATGAAGCGGATCATCGCCGATGCCGGCGTCGCCACGCTGCCGCCACCGTGACGGCCATGGCCCACCGCGACGGCACACCGCGGAGGCGTTGGGTAGGCCACCCGCCCGAGGGCTCGCGGCAAAACGATCCGGTCAGGCCTTCGGCGGCGGACCGCTCTCGGTCCGCGGCAGCTCGTCATGGTCGCCATTGCGGTACGAATCGACTTCGCCAGCAGGCACTTCGACGACCTTCGGCCCCGTCATGAAGACCCCGATACGGCCGCCCTTGCCCTCCGTCTCAAAAATGACGGCCTGATGACCGCCCAGCTGCCGCGGCTTCTTAACTCCGAAACGGATGAGGAACGGCTTGCCGTCCCGCTCCGACACGAAGAGCTTTCCAACGTCGTCGGCATTGACGCCCATCGCTTCGAGTTCGGCCGGATTCATGCCAACGATGAACTTCTCCAGCGCCTGCTGGTCGGCTGGGCCGGTGAAATTGCTCCGCATCTGGAACATCGCATAGAAGTTGGCCAGTCGCTTGCCGTTGGAGTCGTTGATGGCCTTCATAATCGACTTAACGTTGCTGGAGCTGCCGCAGCCGGCCGCACCAGCCAACACCCAGGCTGCCAGGACTACGAACGTGAACCGACGTGTCATCGTCATAACCTCTCCCCAGTGTCGTAAGTTACGATTGTCTATCCTCGTCTTCACTCAAAGCCGCAGTTCGGGGCAGCCTCGGCAACCCAGACGATGAAAGCTCCACCGATCATGGTCACCCACTACGGCACATCTGAATTCCGCCCCTTGCCATCGGCCCGCTTCCACATGCTGGCAAAAAGATTTTGATCGATTTGGTAGCTGACCGCCCGGACGTTACCGTCGCCCATGACGACGTTGAAGCCACCGGGGTGAGCCGAACCGAAGCCGCGCTCGTTGCTGCCGGTGGCCCAACTCGGCCATGGTGCCCCGGCACGCGAGCCTGTATCGGGCATGGGGGGAAAGGTCCACTCCTCGCCGATCCGCATGTTCACCCAACCCTCTTCGGAAAAGTAGCCCTTGTCAGTCCACTCTCCGGTGAGATAGAAGGCCGGCTGATTTCCTTTTTCACCGAGCATGAATGTGTTCGACGTGCCGTCGGTGATCATCTCCGTCTTCACGAGCTTCGCGCCCTGGAACGTACCGGAGGAATCCCTGGCGTAACCGCCAAGGGAAATGATGCCGCCGTAATTGGCGTCGCAGCCGGCCTGCGTGTACGCCGGCGACCAGCTCCCGGGTGCGTTCGGCTCCCAGCCCGAAAGATAGCCGGCGTAGTCGCCGAGCGAGTACGGGGCACCGGAGAGTACGGCAATCCGCGCACCACGGCTGGGGCACGTATAGGCACCGATTTGACGGGCGTGGATCGAGGTCGCACCCGTGTCACGGAACCCGTTGCCCCGCGACCGCAGATTGTAGGTCGCCTGCTCCTCCACGAATGGCAGGAGTTGATAGGTCCACGTGAGCGTGCTCGTGCCCTTGGTGTCCCCGTTCCGCTGATCCCAGTCCCAGTAGCCCGTTGGCCAATCCGGCTTGATGCCCGCCGTTGGAAACGACTTGCGGCTCGACTCGTAATTGAGCGCTGCCAGGCCCATCTGCTTGAGGTTGTTTTGACAGGACATCCGCCGGGCGGCCTCACGGGCAGATTGCACCGCCGGCAAGAGCAGGCCGACTAACGTGCCGATGATCGCGATGACCACGAGCAACTCCACGAGCGTAAAACCCGCCGACCGACCGCCGGTGATCGCCGCCTTTTGTGAGCGATTCATGAGCACTCCCCCCAAAACGGAAGTAAAAAAAAAGACAGGGCAGGTTACAAGCCTGCACCACTAAAGTATTTTATATAGCGTTTTCCAGACCTGTCAAGCGCAGAGCTGCCGCTGCCCAAGCTTGCTGGAATTTCAGTGTTGGGGGGGGTGAAGACCTCTCTTCCGGTCAGCGCCGCACCGCCGGCCCAGTGGAATGGCGGTGCACGAAATCAGCATCGATTCTGTCGTCCAAGAAGTCCCCCATCGCCTTCCCCGCGAGCCTCCCCAGGAGCAGGGCCGCCGCCCGCCGGCCGATCTGGCTCGACCGCTGCCGCACAGTCGTCAGCGGAGGTGCCATCGACCGGGCAAAGTCCAAGTCGGCGAACCCCACGACCGAGATATCATCGGGGATCGCAAGTCCCAGGTCGGCGGCAACCCTATAGACATGCTTAGCCTCGTGATCCGAGGCCGCAACGACGGCCGTCGGCCGGAAGCGGCTCGTCAGCAGTCGCCGACACACCTCAGGCGCGTCGCTCCCGTCCCGATTGAGCCGCCAACTGGCGAACTCCACCTCTGCGTGGCCGGCAAGCGCCGCTTCCAGACTTTGGCACCGCTCCTCAGCCCAGGCCTGCGAGGCCGTCTTGCGGCCGCCGATGTAGGCGATCCGCCGATGCCCGAGCGCCACGAGGTGCTTCGCGACGTCTTTGGCAGCCTGCAGTTCGTTCGTGGTGACCGTCTCTTTATTGCGCCGTGCGGCGAGGAGCGCGGCCTCGTTAACGAGATTCGCGAGATCCGCTCCGGTAAAACCGGGAGTATGGCGCGCAAGCGCGTTAAGGTCCGCGTCTTTATCGAGCTTTACGCTTCTCGTATGGACCTTGAGTATTCCTTCGCGTCCGACTATATCCGGCTTGTCTATGACGATCTGCCTGTCGAACCTGCCCGGCCTGAGAAGCGCGGGGTCGAGAACGTCAGGCCTGTTCGTGGCCGCGATGAGGATAACGCCTTCTTGCGTATTAAAGCCGTCCATCTCGACCAGGAGAGCATTTAATGTCTGCTCGCGCTCGTCATGGCCGCCGCCGATCCCCGCGAACCGCTGCCTGCCGACCGCGTCTATCTCATCGATGAAAATGATCGCGCCCCGCATACTCTGCTTGGCCGAGCGTTTCGCCTGCTCAAAGAGGTCCCGGACGCGCGAGGCGCCGACCCCGACGAACATCTCGACGAAGTCGGATCCGGATATGGAGAGGAACGGCACGTTCGCCTCACCGGCGACCGCCTTTGCCAGGAGCGTCTTGCCGGTGCCCGGAGGGCCCATGAGAAGCACCCCTTTAGGGATCCTGCCGCCGAGTTTCTGGAATTTGACCGGATCTTTCAGGAACTCAATGACCTCATTGAGTTCCTCCCTTGCTTCATCCACGCCTGCGACATCCTCGAATGTGATCTTCGTCCTGCTCGCTGAAGCCAGGACGGCACGCGACTTACCGAATGACCAGATCTTTCCGCCGCCCGCAGCGGAGCTGCCGCGGTAAACGAAGATCCACAGGAAGAGCATGAAGAGGATCATCGGCCCGAGAGAATAGAAGAGGTTCGTCCACAACGTCTTCGGCGGCCTGATATCAAAATCCTTGACGTTCTCGCGGAGCCCTTTGATCAGGTCCTGGTCGTTATCCGGCACATTGACGAAGAATTTTCCGCCGTCCGCGTAGTCTCCCCGCACGACATTGTCTGTCTTGACTGCGGCCTTGATCTTCTGGGTCTTGACATTATCCCGCACGGCCTCAAAGAACTTCGAATATGACACGACCTGGACCGGTTTATCCTGCGTCTTTGTCATCGAATCGAACAGGTAAAAAACGCCGAACGCTATGAGTATCCAGAGGATCAGGTTCCCGCCGCCGGAAGGCAGCATCAGGGGCTTCTTTTCGCGCTTCTTGTCATCCATGAGAGTATCTTCTTTCGGTTACAGTACGTTGTGTATTGTATCAAAATCATTTCGCGATAGCAAGGAGCATCGGCCCTGATCACACCGTTTGCGCAACACAAGAGACCGTTCTGTCCGGGATATCCTGATATCTCCGGGAAGGTCGACGGCGCTTCCCCTGCCTTTGCGGGTTATGAGCTGCTCGACCTCTTTCCAGTGCCTGAACGAGAGCTTCTTCACCTCTCCGCCGGCCTGCTGGAGCGCATCCCGCACGATCTCTTTCTGGATCGCTTTTGGCTGCACAGCGATATCTTTGAGCAGTAACTCGACAAAGCCGTCCTGCAGGGATAGCAGCCCCTTCGCCCGCGCCCGGGCATCCTCCAGAAAGGCAAAATCGTCACGGAGATGCTCCGCGAGGTTAAAGAGGCTTCGTTTCAATCTTGGATTGTAACGCTCAAGGAACGGCACGATCTCCTTCCTGACGATATTTCTGAAATAGACCGGCTCAAGGTTCGACCGGTCTATGCGGTACCGGAT
>CAYSPN010000084.1:0-2741 GCA_964432895.1 uncultured Candidatus Kuenenia sp. | reverse complement strand
GCGCGGCGCTCGCCGGCTGTGAACTCTGCATCAAGAACCACGAGGCGAGCCTCGTGCACCTGGGCGTGAGCGAGGAGGCCTGCCACGACGCCGTCCGCATCGCCGCCGTGATCAACGCCGTCGCCTGCGGCCTGCCGGCGTGATGCCGTCGCGCAAACAGCAGCCCACTCTCATTCAAGCCCGCAGCGCAAGCAAGGGAAAATGCGTAGCCTCACGCTTCGCATCGCGGATCCCCTCACTGGCGCGTCGGGCTTGCATGTTCGCGACGCGAAGAACTCAGCCGCCAAGTTCCCGCAGGTATTCCAGCGTGTAGATGCCGCTGGAGTGGCCGTCGGAGAATTCAATCGAATAGGCATATTGCCCGACGGGCTTCATGCCCGCGATCGCCAGCGGCGCCACCTCCTCGGGCTTCAGCACCGGCAGCAACACCGGTGCGGCGGGCTGCACCCGCTGCTCGCGGCAGGTCGCGCAGGGGCAGGCGTCACGCAGGAGCCGCGGCGAGTAGGTGCCCGTCGCACCGTCGTTCCACACGATCTCGATGCCGCCATGGTCGATACGCCGAATGGATTGTGGAACGGGCTGTGTCATGGTCACTCTCATCCTGGCGGCGTGTCACGCCGGTCGACGATCCGCCGTCCCTTGCCCTCGAAACGCGGCAGGCTGCCGGTCGGCGCGGCGATCACGTTCACCCGCAGCCCGAGCCGCAGTTGCAGTTCGCGGGCCACGCGATCGGGGTCAGCGAGCCGATCCTCTATTTCTAACTTCAACACGTCAAGGCTTTCGTGCCTGGCGACCGTGAGCCGGTATTCGACGATCTCGGGAAAGCTGCGGACGATATCGTCGATCCCGCCCGGGAAGATGTTCACGCCGCGGACCACGAGCATGTCGTCGGTGCGGCCAAGAATGCCCCCTTCGAGCCGCACCCACGGGCATGCCCCCGCCGCGATCTCGTCAGGCGTGGGCCACCGGGGTCGCACGAGATCGCCGGTGCGGTAGCGGATGACAGGGCCGCCCGAGCGGCCGAGCGTCGTGAGCACCAGTTCCGACAGTTCGCCCGGGCCGGCCGCCCGCCCCGTCTCCACGCTGAGAAACTCGGGATGAAACCAGGGCTCGATCACGTCGAGGCCGTTTCCCGACAGATCGCCCACGCCCCACGGCCCCACCTCCGTCGCACCGGCATGGTCGAGCAGTTCTGCCCCCCACGCCTCGCGGATCCTTGACCGCACGGCAGGCACCGAGCCACCAGGCTCCCCAGCCACGATCACCAGACGAATCGGGAGATGCTCGAGGTCGAGCTTGTGGTCCGCCGCCACCTCCGCGAGGTGCAGGGCATAGCTGGGCGTGGCCACAAGCACCGTCGCGCCCAGCACTCGCGCCAATTCGAGCCGTCCGAGCGTCGTCATGCCGCCCGTGGGAATCGCCATCGCCTGCCGCGTGAGCACGGCATCGAAACAGCTCCAGAAGCCGGCATAGGGACCGAACGAAGAGGCCACGAGCACCCGATCGCCTGGCTGCACGCCGCCGCGGTCGAGGATCGTCTGCCAGCACGCCATCCACCACGCCCAGTCATCGGCCGTGTCGAAGACGGGCAACGGCCGGCCGTGCGTGCCACTGGTCTGGTGAAACCGCACGTAGCGATCGGGCGACCAGGTGAGGTTGCCGGGCCCACCGCTGGCCGCCGCCTCGACCAGTTCCTCCTTGAAGGTGAATGGCCACTGTTCCAGTGCCGCGAGCGAAGGCAGTTCATGAGACACCCGTGCGAGCTTGGCCGCATAGAAGCGGTTCTGTGGCAGGATCGCCTGCACGAGCCCGCGCAACCGCTCGAGCTTGAGCGCATTGAGCTGCTCACGGGGGGACGACGCTGCAGTGGGTCGGTGGCCGGTCATGCCGACATTATGCCACGGACGACCTGAGGACGGGGCTGCTCATGCCCCGAACCGTCGTCAGCATGCTGATACACCGTGGCCTACAACCCCGGGATGCCTTGGGATGGCGCGTTCTGAAAAGGCGGCTGCAATCCCTGCATCGGAGATGGCGACGGGGGCGGCAGCACGAGTCCGCCGCTCGGTGGCGGCAGCGGCTGCGGGGGCGGCGCTGGAATTGGCTGGGCAATGACCGGCTGCTGCACGACGGGAACCGGCGGCGGGGCGGGCAGACTGCCGGCGGCCAGTCGGGCCTGTTCGGCCCGGGCGACGACCGATTCCGGCGGGATCGACGCCGTGGTGGTCATGGCAAGATCGACGACCCGCTCATCACGAATCTCCCAAGGCCAGAGGTTTTCCGAAACAAAGTCGAGCGGAAAGATTTCATACCACGGGATCGGGAACGGCTGTCGCACCGTCAGCGTTTCGTAACCGTCCTTGACGAGCCGGATCTTTCGCGTGCCGTAATAGATGAAGTCGGTCGATACCGGCGTGGTGCCGATCTGGTAGTCATCGACGTAGACGAGGGCGCCCGGCGGATTGCTGCGAACCGTCATTCTCCGCTGCACGCAGCCGCCGGCCATCACCAAGGCCGCCAGGAGACAGCAGCGCACAACGGCTGAAAGCCCTCCCCGCGATCGAATTCTGGCAGTGTCGACATGCATGATGGGGATCCTTGGCGGTCCAGTCCCAACGGCCGGAAACCATAGATTTCTGCCCTGCCCGCCGCCAGACCAGCCGGTTTCTGCGTATTCTGCCCGGACAATCGTGTCTCGCCTGAGCCGCCCCATCCGGCTAGAATCCGCTCTTTTCCGCCAC
>CAYSPN010000083.1:0-1719 GCA_964432895.1 uncultured Candidatus Kuenenia sp. | reverse complement strand
GCCCTGTTTTTAACACTCGTCAGCCTTGCCATCCCCGCCACTACTCACTCTTCATCACGATGTCGTATGTCGAGCCGTCTCCGGGGACGGTGAAGGTGAGCGTCGAACTGCCAGTCTGAAAGGCTTCGGGAATCTGGATGTTCTTCAGCTCGGGAGGGCCGGTGTAGGGGCCGGGTTCGTCGGCGTAGGGAAGTTCCACCGACACGATGTAGGTGCCTGGGTTGAGGCCGATTTTCCCGGGCTCGGCGTAGACGACGTATGTGCTGTCGGGCTTCGTCCAGCCGAAGGCGACGGGCATGTCGCCTTTCTGAGGGGTGAACTTGATGGTCAGCCCGCCGAGAAGTGGCTTGCCATTCAGCGTGAGGAGGCCGGTCACTTCCACGCGATTGTGGCCAGATTGACCGCATCCTGCCAGCACCAGTGCGCATCCCACCAGAATGCGGAACGCGCAGAAGTTCATGCGATCACGCATGGCGTATCCATCGCGTGAGTGTGTGCTGTGGCTTTCATGCTTACGGCAGGGAAACAACAGTGCCGTCGTTGACCTGCATAAGGTTTCGCCAGAGGGTGTCGCTGATTTCACCGTAGTTAAGAAAACGCGTTGAGCCATCGACGAGCGCCACGGCCGCCCCGCCCGGATGCTCAGAGCCTATTCCGACGTTCGGCATACTGCCGCGAAAGTTCAGCGCAGCTTTGTTGATCGCCGCGTTGCCTGAACCGTCGTTCGCGGTTGTGAGGGGCGGCACGCCGGCTGCCCAGGCTACGCCAAAGGCATTCTCTATCAAGAGAAGAGATTTAGAGGTGCCGTCTGTAATATTTTTGAATCCGTGCCGAGTCTCCCATCGCAGGGCTCCTTCGCCATCAGTCGTGTCGAAGTTATTGCTCGTTCCCTTCCCAAAGTTGGCCCGGTAACAAGAAAGCCCTGTGCGGGACGTTTTGTTTGGTGGTGTGCCTGAGACCTTGGAACACGAGGAGTTGTCGTAATTGGCCGCACCGGCGACAGGGGTGCCGTCAATCACGAGTGAGCCTGTATAAGAGGGGCAGTAGAGGGTGTTCAGCCGCACGTCGTTGTGGAGGTTATTCATACTGGAAGTGACATTCTGAAAGTCGTTCCAACTCGCCGGGGATGTGCCGACAAAATTGTTCGTCGCTGTAACCCATCCGTCATAGAGAGTGGTCTCTTCGAAAAACGGCAGGATCTGGACAATCCAGCTCACATGACTTTGCCAAACCATACTGTTGAGCCCACTGCTGCCATTGGTGTGGGTGAGCAGATTTCCGCCCTTGCCGTCGTTGTGGTAGCCGGCGTAGGGCAGTTTGTTGCCGCCGCCCGTGGCATTGGCATAGTTGTGCACCGCGCTCGCAAGTTGCTTGATGTTGTTGATGCAGGCGTTCCGCCGCGCTGCCTCCCGGGCCGACTGCACGGCCGGGAGAAGGAGCCCGATCAGCACGCCGATGATGGCGATCACCACAAGAAGCTCGACGAGGGTGAAGGCTCTGTGGCGGGCTCGAGAGAAAGTCATGATCAAACTCCTGACGATCGAAGGTTCCAACCCGCAGCGTTGGCGTTGAGCCACCCCACGTAAGTGTCGCTTCCCGATGCTCGGTAGGCCATCAGGTATTTACCGGATGAGCCTGACATGTGCGACCAGCGGACCCGTGTTTCCGGCGGAAATCTCGCCTCGTGCGATCACGGATCCGATCCGAGCAGGAGAAAAA
>CAYSPN010000082.1:0-4796 GCA_964432895.1 uncultured Candidatus Kuenenia sp. | reverse complement strand
ATGCCACTGGAGAGTTCTCGGGTTCGAACGTAACGAACCGGCCCAGCGTAGTGCGTGATTTCGCCCGCTCGTAACGCTGCCTCCAGCGGCGCATCAATGCTGGGGAGCCTTCCTTTCGCGATATCGGCTTTCCACTTCGTCTCGGCTATCTGGTCACGGACGTATGACGCGAAGGCTGTGTCATCGATCAAGTTACTGAGCAGAGATGCGAGCACCTTCTCCTCGCGTTCGGAAATCTCTTCATCACTGCGAGCATCTGCCAGCACGTGCTCAATAAGTTGCCTCGCGGGCAGTCGAATGGCGTGCAGCATCTTGTCTCGCGGCACACCGAGCTGTTCGACGGTTTGCAGAAACTGCTTCCATTCATCGCGTTCAAGTTTTCCGTCGCTCGTGTATTGGGTAAACGCTGACCGAATGAGTGCCTCGCCTTCCTGTTGAAAGAAGGTGGCCATCATGGTCGGTACGGTGCAACCACAACGTGCGGCAATCTGGGCGAGGTGCCCGGCCTCTGCGTCATTGATCTGGTTGTCAACGAGGGCGGCAGCCAAGACTTGTCGGAAGGCATCGGCAGCTGCCTCTTGGTTGAGTTGGCTTACCTTGCCGGCCGGGATTCCAAGGCAGCCAGCAGCCCAGTTGAGAAGCTCTGCCTCACGGTCTGTCAGGCTCAAATCTGTCCACGTGCGGGCCAGAAACCTTCTATAGACGCGCTCAGCAACGACCGGACGATCACCGGTGCTTATCTCGAATTTCTTAACCGCATCCTCAAACACAAATCCCTGTTTGACGCGTCCCACTTCTGCTTCCACGCGAGCGGTATGGCCATTAATCCGAGCCTCCCGTTCCGCATCGATAGCGGACGTGACCTCGTTGATTCCCGTCTTGATCCAGTCAATCAATCCTTTGGCAGCTTTCATGGCGACGGCAATGTGAGAGTGTGAGTAGCTGAACGCGGCCCCGAAATACAGACCCCCACACTAGCGGATGTCATGGTTCTTTTCTCCCCCTCCGCGCCCGCCGCCTCTCCCGCTGCTCATTCATCTCGTCGATGGCCGCCTGAGCTACCCGGCACATGGCCTCGTTAGCCTGCTCTTTCGTGGCCACGCCCATCTCGACCAGCAGCGTCAGCCAGCCAGCTTCGTAGTCATGCAGGCGGTTCTTGGCGGGGTGGGCCATGGAAGGCTCCGTCGGAGTTGTTGCGTGGGTATCAAGGCCTCAAATCGAACCACAGCCGACAGTCATCCTTGGTCCGGCGATCGTTCCGCCCCTGCAAAACGTGCTTGTCGATGCCCCTTCGTTGGAGCTGATGGCCGTGCAGAAATAGGGCCTCCAATTTGAACAGTAGTCAGAACAGTTTTGGCCGGGGTAGGTCCGAAGCCGGGGTTTTTGGCCACCGCTTGTGGTCGGACTACTGGCTGGGGCCATCGATCTTCGCATTTGCGGCAGCAAATTGGTTTGGAATGTCACTCGTCAGATCAGCCAACTCCCGCAGCGCGGCAAGCGGCAGCTCCGAGACAGCGGCCTGAGTGGCTGCGGACAGGGCTGCCCACTCCGCACCAAGGCCAAGATTCAGCCAAAACATCGGCACGGGGCCAACTGCGCCGGATTCTGCGCCGCTCCCCGGCCCGTTTTGTATGCTAACCGATGTTTTTGATGAAAGTTCGAGTCCCTCGTCGCCCATTCATTAAAGAGCAGACACCGCGGTGTTCGTCCGGCTCGGCCGCGGCTGAGGCCTGTCGAAATGCCAGGTGAGGCCGAGGCCGATCCAGTAGCTCGAGATGTCGATGCGGGTGGCGTCACCGAGGAATTCGGTCGCGGGGAACATGCCCCCAGCGAAGGCGTCCAGATCGAGGCCCGGAATCAGGTCTGCATATCCGAAGCCGGCGGCGAACCGGTGCTCGTTGACGATCGCGAATTGGGACTGCAGGTACTTCACTGACTTGATGCCACCAGGCACGTTCACGGGGCCTATGGAATTGCCGACATTCCCGTCGATCGGGTTTTCTGCAAGGGCGTAACCGGCCCGCAGTTGAAACCGCTCGGTGGCCCGGTACTGTGCCCCGAGCTGCATCACCCACTGCGGTCTGTAGATGCTTTTGAAGAGGGCGGCGCTGTCCCAATCGAGGAACAGGGCGTCGGCCGCCAGCAACAACCGCCGATCCATGAGCGCCTCATTGGAGATTCCCAGCCCCACGGTCTGCGGCAGGCCCATGTCAACGGTGATCGGCCTGTTCTGCTGGAAGAGGATGGCCTCGTTTTGGAAGCGGAACGCCTGCGTCGAGTGGTAGTAGGCGCCCAGTCGAGTCGCATCGCCCAGTAGATAGTCGATGCCGACACCTCCGCGCAACGCATATGCATTGGTCATGGTACTCGTGCCCACGAACGGGCCCGACGCGAACCCGTCGCCGATGAACATCGTGGCCCCGACGGACAGCCGCTCGGTGAGTTGGACTGCCACGGATGGGGCAAACTCGAGAAACAGCAGGTACGACGATGTGCCGTTGCTTGCTGGATTCTGCACGTAGCTGGATCCTCCGCCCGCCGCCCCCAGGACGGCGATGCCGACCGTGGTTGGAAGCGTCAAACCGTCGAGTTCCTGGGAGACGCCGATCGCCGGGACGATCGCGCCGGGAGTGCCGCTCTTCTGCGAAAACGGCTCGACCCCGAGAAGCGGGATCGGTTCTGTCTGCGTCAGCCGGGCCGTGGGGCCGACGAACGCACCGCCGACTGTAAAGTGAGTTCCCTCATACTGCGTGAGGGCTGCGGCGTTGCCATTGATCGCCGAGAGGAAATCCTGCGGCGCCGCAACGCTCGTCCCCGCCATGCCGCCCGAAGCCGGCATGAGCGTGTTGCGGAAATCAACACCATAGGTCTGCGCCGAGGCAGGCCGGCCGCAGGCCGCCAGCCATGCGAGCCCGACCACCAGCCCGAGAGACCATAGTCCGCGAATGCCGCGTGTCCGCCGCTGCATCATGCCCCCCTACAATTGAATTGTCCCGCATAATCGACACAATCGCCGGAGTCGCATGAAGAATCCTCGGCGGAAGGCTGCGGAAATGGTGACAGCCACGTGACAGCCACCAAATCTGGGCCAAAAGCCTGAAGGGCTGAACCGTGAGTCTCTCCGAGCTATTGGGCATGTCGGCGGTCGGGCAGGCCCGTCTCGTTCGTGACGGGCAGGTGTCGAGCACGGAACTGGTCCGCCAGACCCTCGACCGCATCGAGGACCTCAACCCCCGCTATCAGGCGTTTGTGTCGGTCTTCGAGCGGGCGGTCGCGGTGGCCCGTCGCAAGGATCGCATGCGCCGTCGGTCGCGAGGCGACCTGCCGCTGTTCCACGGGGTGCCGCTGGGCATCAAGGATCTCAACGTCGTTCGCTGGACGAAAACCCGCTACGGCTCGCGGGCCGTGCCGTCCCTGCCGCTCCCGGTTGACGACCACACGGTGGCGCCGCTCCGTCGGGCAGGATTCGTCATCGTGGGAAAGCTCAGCACCAGCGAGTTTGGGGCGATGCCCGTCACCGAGCCCGAGATTCATCCGCCCACGCGGAATCCCTGGGCTCCGGATCACACGTCCGGCGGTTCGAGCGGAGGATCGGCCGCTGCTGTCGCTGCCGGCATGCTCGCCGTCGCGCAGGGTTCCGATGGCGCCGGCTCGATCCGCATCCCGGCCGCATTCTGCCAGCTCTACGGACTCAAACCGGCACGTGGAAGATTACGGAACCAGTTTGGACTGCCCGATCGCCGGCTGCTCTACACGTCGGGGCCGCTCACCCGCACCGTCAGCGACGCGGCTGCGATGCTCGATGTCATGGCGGGCCTCGTCGAGGGTAGGCCGCACTGGGCTCCACCTCCCTTGCAGCCGTTTC
Organism: uncultured Candidatus Kuenenia sp.; assembly: GCA_964432895.1. GTDB lineage: Bacteria > Planctomycetota > Planctomycetia > Pirellulales > UBA1268 > CAMCQY01. The sequence continues at coordinate 931 of CAYSPN010000082.1, read as the reverse complement.
GTGAGAGGACTGCACTCGGCCGCCGGCTGCGGATCCGCTTCATCGAGGCCTCGCGGCTGGGCCCCACCGATCCCGAGATCGTGGCGGCCCTCCATCGCGCCGTCGGCGTGCTCACCAGCCTCGGCCACACCGTCGAGGAGGGCAGTCTGCCGGACGGCAGCCTGGAAGAGTTTCTACCCCTCTGGCAGCATCAGGTCGCCCAGGTGCCGCTCTGGAACTGGCGCCGCACGCAGCCGGTCACACGCTGGCTGGGCGAGGCCGGGCGCACGCTCCGCGCGGCCGACGTGACCAGCTTGTTCGACCGGCTCATCGACCGGTTCGCCCCGGCCTTTGCCGCAGCCGACATGTGGCTGATGCCCACTGTGGCGGTGCCGGCCCCGCGGATCGGTGCCTTTCGCGGGCTGCCCGCGGCCGATGCCTTCGCTCGCGCTGCAGAGCTTGGCGCGTTTACGGCGATCATCAATCTCACTGGGCTTCCCGCAGTCTCTATTCCGATGGGCCAAACGCACGCCGGCCTGCCGATGGGGCTGCAGGTGGTGGGTGGACCGTTCGGCGAGCAGGATCTGCTCTCACTGTCGTGGGATCTGGAGGAGGCAATGCCCTGGCAGCAGGTCGCTGACGTTCGGGAGGCAGAGATGTAGCCTGCCAGGGAGCCGCTGGCCCCCGGTCTGTCGCCGGGGTATCGTGCGGGCATGCGCAGGATGCGATACAGAACGCGATATCTCGGTGCGGTGGCGACGGCGCTCTGGCTGGCCGGCTGGAGTCTGGTCGGTGGTGCCCGTGCCGAGGGGCCGCTCTTTCCCAGCGAGTTGGTGGAGTTTGGGCCGGCCTCACGCGATCCGCTCTTTGCCGGTGGCGGGCCGGGGGCTTGGGACCGCGACCTGCGGGAGCGCGGCTGGATCATGCGGGAGGGCGGCTGCTGGCACCTCTG
>CAYSPN010000081.1:0-5838 GCA_964432895.1 uncultured Candidatus Kuenenia sp. | reverse complement strand
GGTCGATCTGAAGGCCTGCCACGGCTATCTCATCCATGAGTTTCTGTCTGCACGCCGCCGGCCCGGGCGGTTTGGCGGCGATTTCGCCGGCCGCACGCGGCTGCTCGTCACGCTCGTCGAGCGGGTCCGCGCGGCCTGCCCCGGACTTCTGATCGGCGTGCGGCTCTCACTCTTCGACACCGTGCCATGGCACAAGGTGGGAGACCACGGCGAGCCGTGGCCGTTTCAGGATTCGCTGCCGTATGACTGCGGCTTCGGCGTCGATTCAAGTGATCCTGCGCGGATCGATCTGGAGGAGCCGATCCAACTGCTGACGATCCTTCGCGACCTCGGCGTCTCAGCCGTCAATCTTTCAGCGGGAAGCCCCTATACCGTGCCGCACATCTCCCGGCCGGCCGCGTTCCCGCCCTCGGATGGCTATCCGCCGCCAGAGGACCCGCTCGTTGGAGTGTGGCGGCAGATCGATGCGGCCCGGCAGGCGAAGGCGGCCGTGCCGGGGCTCGTCATGGTGGGCTCAGGCTACACATACCTTCAGGACTACGTCGTGCATGCCGCCCAGGCCGCCGTGCGGCAGGGCTGGATCGACATGGTTGGCCTCGGGCGGATGGTGCTCTCCTATCCGGAACTTCCCGCCGACTCGCTTGCTGGGAAGCCGCTCGTCCGCGGAGCGGTCTGCCGCACCTTCAGCGACTGCACCACCGCGCCGCGCAACGGCCTCCGCAGCGGCTGCTATCCGCTCGACGACTTCTACAAGTCGCTCGAGCCGGAGGCGGCGGAGATGAAGGCGATCAAACAGCGGGTCTGAACAGAAAAAATGTGCCAGCCACCAAATCTGGGCAAGATGCTGGCATCTCCACTTTTGGTGGCTGGCACCATTTTGTTGGCACCATTTTTTCCCTGGCAGCGCTTTTAAGTGGAGTGATCGAGAACATGCCTGCCGACGGCCTCGGCCGTAGTCGATGCCGGCCGACCGGCAAACCACATCACGACCGAATAGAAGACGGGCGTGAAGAAGATGCCGAACACGGTCACGCCCAGCATCCCTGAGAAGACAGCCGTTCCCAGAGCCACCCGCATCTCCGCTCCCGCCCCCTTGCCGAGCACCAGCGGCACGACGCCGAGGATGAACGCCAGCGATGTCATCAGGATCGGCCGCAGCCGCAGCTTTGCCGCCTCCAAGACCGCTTCGGCGCGGGGCACCCCCGCCGCCTCACGCTGCCGGGCAAACTCCACGATCAGGATCGCGTTCTTCGCCGCCAGGCCGATCAAGACCACGAGGCCGATCTGCGTGAAGATGTTGTTGTCGAGCCGCGCGATCCAGAGGCCGGCGATCGCCGCCAGCAGGCACATCGGCACGATGAGGATGATCGCGAACGGCAGCGACCAGCTCTCATACTGCGCCGCCAGCACAAGAAACACGAACACGGTGCCGAGCACGAAGACGGCGGCAGCCGTGTTGCCGGCGAGCATCTGCTGCAACGAGAGCTCCGTCCATTCGAAGTCCATGCCCGGAGGGAGCAGACCCTTGCCCGCCGGCGGCTGGCCGGCGAGCGTTTCGAGGATCGCGATCGCATCGCCCGAACTCGTGCCGGGCAGCGTATTGCCAGAGAGTTCGGCGGATGGGTAGAGGTTGTAATGCGTGACGATCGAGGGGCCGGCCGATTCCTTCACCGTCACCAGGGTCGAGAGGGGCACCATCTCGCCAGCGGCATTGCGGACCTTGAGACGGCCGATGTCACTCTGCCGCATCCGGAACTGCTGCTCCGCCTGGGCGGTCACCTGCCAATTACGGCCGAAGGCGGTGAAGTCGTTGACATAAGCGCCGCCCAGATAGATCTGCAGCGTTTGGTTCACGTCGGCCAGATCGATTCCCTGGGCCTTCACCTTGGTGCGATCGACCTCCACGAAGACCTGCGGCTGACTCGACCGGAATCCGGAAAAGAGCCCCACCAGCCCCGGCTGGGCGGCGGCCGCCTCGGAAAGCACCGCCACCGCCTCCTCCAGCGCCGCCGGCCCCTTGCCCGTGCGGTCGCGAACCTGCAGTTTGAAGCCACCGGTGTTGCCCATCCCCTCGACCGGCGGCGCGGGGAATGTGACGACCTGGGCCTCCTCGATCACCGCGAACTTTTTCCGCAGTGTCGCCGCGATCGCTCCGGCCCGCAGCGACGGGTCGATCGTGCGACGGGCAAACGGCTCGAGCAGCACGAACATGCCCCCGGAGTTCGGCAGATTGGTGCTCGTCAGCAACGAGTAACCCGACACGCTGATCACGTGTGCCACGCCGGGTGTGTCGAGGGCCGCCTCCGTGAGCCGGGCGACCACCGGCTCCGTCCGCTCGATGCTCGCGCCATCCGGGAGCATCGCATTGACCACGAGATAGCCCTTGTCCTGCTCCGGGATGAATCCGACCGGCACCGTGGTAAAGCCGTAGTAGGCGAGGGCCATCAGGCCGACGTAGGCCGCGATCACGACAATACTCAGGCGCAGCAACAGGCCGACGATCGCACCGTAGGCGCCCGTGGTGAGATCGAAGAACAGGTTGAAGAGCCGAAAGAACCCCGCCAACAGCAGATTCACGAGCGGACTGGCGGCATATCCGGCAACGGCCCCGGCGGCAAACAGCGTGAGCCGCACGGCCCACACCCACCATTCGTTCGGCACTCCCGCGGCCACCAGTCCAGCTCGGACCACGGCCAGATCCTCGAACAGCCAGATCGCGAACAGCCCGCCGATCAGCGCCAGCCCTGCCGCGGGCAGGGGCTGGCTGCGGGCGGCGTCGCCATGCTCGTGGCCACGGAACAGGATCGCCGCCAGGGCCGGGGAGAGGCTCAACGAATTGAAGGCCGAGATCACGGTGCTGGCCGCGATCGTGAGGGCAAACTGGCGGTAGAACTCGCCGCTGATCCCGGTGATAAAGGCCGTCGGTACGAACACGGCACAGAGCACCAGCGCGATCGCGATCACCGGACCGGCCACCTCCGTCATCGCCCGCTGGGCCGCCTCGCGGGCGGAGAGCCCCTGCGCCAACCAGCGTTCGACGTTCTCCACGACCACGATCGCGTCGTCGACGACAATGCCGATTGCCAGCACAAGACCAAAGAGCGAGAGATTGTTGAGCGAGAAGCCGAGCAGTTGCATCACGGCAAACGTGCCCACAAGCGACACCGGCACGGCGATCATCGGGATGATCGTGGCCCGCCACGACTGGAGGAACACGAGCACCACGATGAACACGAGAACGACCGCCTCGAAGAGCGTCTTGTAGACCTCGTGGATGCTCTCCTCCACGAACTGCGTCGTGTCGTAGTGGATGGCATGCTCGAGCCCCGCCGGAAATTCGGCGGCGAGCTTCTCCATCTCCTGCCGCACCCCCGCCGCGGTCGCCAGCGCATTCGATCCCGGCCGCTGAAAGACGGCGACCGTAATGCTCTCGCGACCGTCAAGCCGGCTGGACATGTCGTAGCTCTTGGCACCGAGTTCGACCCGGCCGACGTCGGAGAGCCTGACGATCTCGCCTCCGGTCACGTAGCCGTCGCGGCCCGCGGCGGGCGAGCCGGGCTGCCCCGCCTTCACGATCACGTCGGCAAACTCGGCGGCCGTGGGGAGTCGTCCGGTCGTGTTGATCGGCAACTGGAAGTCGATGCCGGCAGGGGCTGGGGGCTGGCCGAGCTGCCCCGCCGCCACCTGCACGTTCTGCTCGCGGAGGCCGCGGACCACGTCGGTCGCCGTCATGCCGCGGCTGGCGAGCTTGTCGGGATCGAGCCAGACCCGCATCGCGTAGTCACGGCCCCCGAGGAAGGAGACGTCGCCAACGCCGTCGAGCCGCGCCAGCGAGTCCTTCACCTGGAGCAGCGCGTAGTTGGAGAGGTAGAGCTGGTCGTAGCGGCCGTCGGGCGAGAAGAGATTCACGCAGAGAAGGATGCTGGATGCTTTCTTCTTCGTCGTCACTCCCTGACGCTTCACCTCGTCGGGCAGCTTGGCGAGTGCCACCGCGACCCGGTTCTGCGTGAGCACCTGCGCCTGGTCGATGTCAGTGCCGAGTGTGAACGTGACATCAATCACGCTCTGGCCGTCGTTAGTGCTCTTCGACGACACGTAGAGCATGTTCTCGACGCCGTTCACCTCCTGCTCGATCGGCGTGGTGACGGTGTCGGCCACCACCTGGGCGCTGGCACCGGGATAGAAGGCCTGAATCGAGATGGTGGGGGGCGTGACATCGGGATACTGCGCCACCGGCAGACCGAGGAGCGCGACGCCGCCGAGGATCAGGATCACGACGGAGAGCACCGTCGCGAAGATCGGCCGGTCGATGAAGAAGTGCGACATGAGGGGCTGCGTCAGGGCTGCATCGGGGCCTCGGTGGGCCGAACGACGGCCCCCTCGCGGGCCCGCTGCAGGCCGGCGATGACCACGCGATCGGAGGCCGTGAGTCCATCCGCAACCACCCGCAGGCCGCCGTCGATGAACGTCGGCCTGACCGTCCGGTGCTCGATGCGATTGTCCGGCCCGACGACGCAAACGTATTTTCGGTTCTGGTCCGTGCCGATCGCCCGGTCCGCGACGAGGAGCGATGGCGTTGCGGACCCGAAGGGCATCCGCACACGGACGAACATGCCCGGGGCGATCAGCCCGTCGGGGTTGGCAAGGATCGCACGGCAGCGGACGGTGCCGGTGGCCGCCTTCACGGCCACGTCAACAAAGTCGAGCAGGCCCCGGTGCGGATAGCCCTCGTCGGTGACGAGCCCGACGTCGACCGGGATGGCGAGGTCTTTGATGTTCCGCCAGCCGTTGTCGGCGGCCGCGCCGGCACGGCGATCAACGATCGCCCGCTCCCGCGAGAGCAGCAGCGACCGCTCGTCAGCGTTGAACACGACATAGATCGGGTCGTTGCTCACGACCACCGTCAGCGGTGTGGCCGAACCCGATGCCCCCGAGACCAAGTCTCCCACGGTCACCCGCCGCGTGCTGACGCGGCCCGTGAGCGGCGACTCGACGCGGCAGAAGCCGAGGTCGAGTTCGGTCTGCGCGAGCGTGGCCTGGGCTTTGTCGAGCATCGCCTGCGACATGTCTCGCCTTGCTACCACGATCTCATACTGCTCCTGCGTGACCGCGGCCCGCGGCAGGAGCGCCTTGTTGCGGATGACCTCGTTCTCCAGTTCCTTCCGTTCGGCGACGTATTTGGCCACCTCGGCAGCCGCCTGGTCGCGGGCGATGCGATAGGGCCGGTCGTCGATGTCGAAGAGCGGGCCGCCCGCCTGCACATTCTGTCCGTCGGCGAAATGAACCTTGGTGATGAAGCCGGAGACGCGGGCTTTGATTTCCACCATCTCAACGGCTGCGGCGTTGCCGGTGAATTCCACGAATTCGGTCACGTCGCGGGCGACCGGCGTGGCGACGGTCACCGACGCCGGCGGCACCTCGACCAGCGGCGGAGCGTGGCGGCCGCAACCAAGGCAGACCAGCAGACTGCCGAGGGCGAAGCGGCAGCGGCACAACCGGCGAGAGGCGCACAGCCACATTTCGGGAGATCCACTGTCGATGACCACAGAAACACCTGGAAACCTGCGGAGCATAGACCGGATGCCGGCCCATCCGCAATCGGCCGGCTGTACCGCGCCAGCCGAAGCCACGTCGACGGGTGGCCAGCGACCGATTACCTTCTGCGTATGGATGCTCTCGTGTCGACGGCGTGGCGGTGGTGGCTCGTGCTCTGGCCGCACGTCCTGGCCACCTCGATTCTGGCCATCAACATCGCCGCTTCTGCCCATGCGATCCTCGTCAAGCGAGACACGCGATCGACCATCGGCTGGGTCGGCCTGATCTGGCTGTCGCCCGTCT
>CAYSPN010000080.1:0-1619 GCA_964432895.1 uncultured Candidatus Kuenenia sp. | reverse complement strand
TCGTCGAGCTTGGGGGCATAGTCGTCCTCGAGGATGCGAGAAAACCCGTCGATGGCCCGTAGCGGTGCCCTCAGGTCATGCGAGACCGAGTAGGAGAAGGCGTCGAGTTCCTTGACGGATGCCTCCATCTCAGCAGCCCGGCTCTTGAGACTGGCGTTGAGGGTGCGGATCTCCTCCAGCCTCTCGATGGTGTCGGTGAAGTCGAGGTTGATTCCGACCAGGCGTCTCGTCTTGCCGTCCTCTCCGGCGATGGCGGCGTCGGCGGCTCGGATGGTCCGTATCGTCTGATCCGATTCCCGGACGATCCGGAACTCCCGCTTGTCGCGCCCTGCCTGTTCGATCGTCCGACGGAGCAGCGTTTCCTGATCCGCGATGTCGTCCGGATGCACATGGCTCTTCCAATCCTCGTAGCGGACGAACCCGCCGCTGCGCGGCGGGATGCCATAGATGCGGAACATCAACGGATCCCACTGGACGGCGTTCGTGCCAAGATCCCAGTCCCAGAACCCGATCTCGGCCGCTTCGGTAGCCATGCGGAGCCGCTCCTCGCTCTCCGCCAGGGCAAGAGTGCGTTCCCGGACGTGGAGCTCCAGATCGGCGTTGAGTTTGCGGATTTCCGCCTCAGACCGCTTGCGATCGGTGATGTCACGGGCCGCTGCAAACACGCCCTGCACCTGGCCTTGTTCATCCCGGTAGAGGCTGGCGTTGTAAATCACGTCGGTGACGTGGCCGTTGGCGTGGCGGATGGCGAGGGGATAGTTCCGCAGGAAACTCTCGGCCAGGACCCGCTGATAGCCGTCTCTCGCTTTGTCGGGTTCGGTGAAGTAACACGAGAAATCAGTGCCGATGAGTTCCGTCCGCGACCGGCCGGTCGCCTGCACGGTGGCTGCATTCACATCGGTGATTTTCCCGTCAACGCTGATCGTCACCAGTGGGTCGAGGCTCGCCTCGATGAGGCTCCGGGCGTAGCTCGACTCGCGTTGCATCGGCATCTCCATGAACACCATGGGGAATGCCTTCCCGCGGAAACGATGATTGTGCTGCCCTTGCCGCGAAGTCGTGCTGCCGGGAAACGCCAGCATGCTGAAGGCGACCCGCGTGCGCCGCGGATCGGCTTTCCTCCGGCTGGGAAGCGTAGGCGACCGGTGACGTGCACGAGCCTGCTGGTGCGTCGACGCCGGTATAACTCTCGCGGCAACGCGACACGAGCCGCCGTGCTCGCTGGACACTTCGCTCGAATAGCGAATGAGCCGTCGGCGGGACCTTGCCGCTTCAGAGCGGTTGTGAACCACTCCCATACCAGCTTCGACGAGCGATTCCGCCGTGAGGCTCCGAGTGTTTGCTGGGACTTTCCGGTGAACGCCACGCGACCATCGGTGGCACACGCATGGGTGCCGCCGACACTCGGGGTTGCCGCAAGGGAGCCTGTTGTTTAGAGTTGCGACGGTCGGTGACACGCCGCTTCTGGGGCGGCAGCCCGATCCGCGGCGGCAGTGCCGCTCGTGTGGATGAGGCGGAACCATGTCCACGTTTTCACGATCGCCGTCCCGAGTCGCCCGACAGTTTGTCGCGGTGGCGACCCGCTTGATGGTGGCGGCGATCCTGCTGCAGCCTGCGGC
>CAYSPN010000079.1:0-6975 GCA_964432895.1 uncultured Candidatus Kuenenia sp. | reverse complement strand
CTTGACCATCTGCTCGATGTCGAGCGACGCCACCGCCGTCTGGTCGGCCAGCCGGCGGATCTCACGGGCCACCACGAGGAAGCCCGCGCCGTATTCGCCGGCCTTCTCGGCCTCGATCGCCGCGTTGATGGAGAGCAGGTTGGTCTGGTCGGCCACCTTCGTGATCGTGGTGACTGCCAGGTTGATGGTCGAGGCCCGCTCGCTGATCTGGGCCAATTTGGAGCCGAACGACAGCGTGCTGTCGGCGAGTTGCCGCATCGTGCCATCCATGCTCGCCAGGTTTTTGCGGCCGTCGGTCGCCATCAGGCCCGTATGGGCGGCCATGTCGTTGACCTCGGTCATCGTTCGCAGCAGTTCCTGACTGGTGGCCGAAATCTGCTTGACTGCCGCGACCGCCTGGCTCGTCGAGGCGCCGTAGTCGGCGATCACCTGCTGCTGCTCGCTGGAGGTGGCCTGGATCGCGGTGGCGGTCGAGATCAAGGCCACGGATGACTTCTGAATCCGTCCGATCAGTCCGCGCAGGTTGTTGGTCATCGCCTGAATGGCCGTCAGGAGCATGCCTGTTTCGTCGTCTCCGCTGCCGGCATCCTCACTGGCCATGCCCGTGGCTCGCAGGTCGCCTGCAGCCACCCGGCGGGCAACGGTCACGGCCGCGCGGATGGGGGTGGAAAAGCTCCGTGCCAGTGCGAGGGCAGCCAGGGTGACTCCAAGAATCGTGGCCAGCGAGAGGCCGATGATCGCGGCCCGCTGCCACCGCAGAAGAGCGTAGGCTTCGCTCGTGTCCTGTTTGACGCACAAGCCCCAGTGGAAGGTGGGCAGAAACCGCCAGGCGGCAACCACGTTCTGCCCCCGGTAGTCGCTCGCCGGGCCGTAGCCCTCTTCGCCCTTGGCGGCCCGCTGGGTCGCCGATCCACGTGTGGACCCGAGGGGAATCAGCCTGCGAAATGCAGCGTCAGCCTCATGACGCAACGGTGCGGTGACCACCACGTTGTCGCCTTGCCGTTCGCCCGTCACGATCTCGCCCGTGCTGCCCAGGCCGCTCAAGTCGGACAGTATCTGCCAGATGCGTTGTGGTCCCAGCCCCAGTGCCAGAACGCCCACGACCCGGCCGTCATCGACGATCGGGCTCGTCACGAAGGCCATCGGCTCCCCGCCAGTGCCGACGGATTGGAAACCGCTGAACTCAGTCTGCTGCGTGGTACGGGATCTCTCAAAGGCCCCGGCCAAGGGGGTTGCTGTCGGACCGCCTGCCAGCACCGAGGAGCCAAGTGAAAACGAGTCATCCAGTGTGAGCACGATCCGCCCCGCGGTGTCGATCACCAGCAGGTGGGAGTATCCAAATGCCTTCGCCGCATGCGCAAGAAAGCCGGCGACATCCGACCTGTTTTCGCCGACAGCTTTCCGCAGGGCGGTGGTCGTCTCGGCGGTGCCGGCAACGCCGACGATCGATCCCAGCTCGCGGGCGGTTCGGATCACGTCGGGCTCGCCCGAGAGCGCTCGACCGTCGCGGAGGCGCTCCTGCGCATAGGCCTCCAGTTCGGTGGCCTTCGACGTGGCGGTGCGGACCAGAGTTTCGCGGACGGAATTCTCAAGCGCGCTGGAGGCGATCTGGGCGGTGATGGCCGTGAGCAGCGCGCAGGGGATGATCGCGATCGTCAAAAACCAGAACAGCAACCGTCTGGCGATGGATCGCTTCATCACGTCCACCGCGGACCCAGTCGCGGGGCCCGGGAGCATCAGGTCGCCGGACGGGGTATCCGCCGCAGGCGGGCTCAGTCCCACCGAAGGAAAAGACTGCATGGCGGTGTCGGCACAAGCCAGAAGGGATGAAGGCTGAGGGGAAACGGCGGTCCAGCATCGTGCCGGTCGCCCCCTTCAATCTTTGCCCATCTTTCGCGGCGGTGCGATTCCCTGGCATCCGAAATTCTTCGCGCAGCGTCAACGCCGGCACAATCGGCACCGTCTGACCTGCAGAGCCAGGAAAAGAGCGGGCGAGGAACGCGAATCAGCCCGCCTTGATTCGGATCGGAGCCGCGGCATCCTCGTCGGGCACTCGCAGCCGGAGCGTTGCGGCCGGCGGAGCCCGTCGCTCCTGCACGAATCCGCGGGTGCCGGCCGACAGAAACTCGAGCAACTGCGAGACCGGTCCGTTCGAGAACACGGTCCGCAGTGCCTCCAGAACGTCTTTCCACGGCAGACCGCGGCGATAGACGAGCCGATAGGCCGACTTCAGTGAGGCGATATCTTCGGCCGTATGTCCGCTCCGTCGTAGTCCGACGATGTTGAGCCCGACGATGCATCCGCTCTGCCCATCGAGGAGCATGAAGGGCGGCACGTCCTGAACGACGCGGGCGTGACCGCCCACCATCGCCAGGCGACCCACGCGGCAGAACTGGTGCACGGCGACGGCCCCCGAGACGAACGCTCGATCCGCCACCGAGACGTGGCCCCCGAGCAGGGCCCCGTTGGCGAAGATGGCGTTGTTGCCGACGGTGCAGTCGTGGCCGAAATGCCCGCTGGCCATCACGTAATTGCCATTGCCGACCGTGGTCGCGGTCTCCGGCTTGAGGGCGCGGTGAATCGTGACGTATTCACGAAACACGTTGCCTTCGCCGATCACGACCCGGCCGATGTGCTGAGGCCGGCCGGCGTGCTGAGGCGCCCCGCCAATCACGGCATGCTCGCAGAACTCGTTGTGTGGGCCGGCCTTCACGCCCGATTTCACCACGGCGCCCGAAGCGACCACGCAGTGGTCGCCGAGCTCGACATCAGCCTCGACGCTGGCAAACGCACCGATGCTCACGCCGACGCCCAAACGGGCCTCGGGACTCACGTTGGCCAACGGATGAATGCTCACGGGGTGTTCCACGCCGGTTGAGGGCAGCCGTTGCCGCGATTGTCGCGGTCGGGTCGGCGGAAACCGCCGACGAAAGGGGTTTATCGGCTTATGCGGATGCTCGATTCAATGTCAGTTTGGCGGCGATCGCAGAGTCCACCCGTTCTCCCCCGACTCGCCAGACTCCGGAAACTCGCTACACTGCGGCCACGAACGATTTTTTGGCGAGGAGATTTCTACGATGACGACCTGCGATGACCGGTATGCCGCCGCCGAAGCCCTGAAAAACGAGGGAAAACTCGCCGAAGCCGTGGCGGCTCTGGAGGGCTTGGTCGCGGAGCACCCTACCTTCACGCTGGCCCACTCGGCGTTGGCGGCATGGTGCACGCGGTTGGAGCGGCACGACGAGGCAATCCGCCACGCCCGCAGGGCGTGTGAGTTGGAGCCCAACGACCCGTTCAGCTACACCGCGTTGAGCGTGGCATGCATGCGTGGCGGCCGCATCGCCGAGGCGGAAGATGCCTTGGCTAAATCACGGATGTTGCAGGGCGGCCACTGATATCCCATGGCCAGCTCAGGGGCCCAGCATTAGGGGCCCAGCATCAGGGGGGCCAAGCATTACTGACCCAGTGCGGCTTCAAGAGCCCGGAAACGCTGCTGATCGCCGACGGATAGCTGGCGGGGGGCGAACCCGAATTTCTTCGCCTCTGCGAGCGCCTGGCGGGCGGCGTCGAACTGATCTTGTGATGCCAGTACCGAGGCGAGGTGAAGGTATTTTATGGCCGTCGGTACCAGGATGGCGTCCTTGAGATCGGCAACCGCTTCCTGACCCTTTCCTGCCGCCAGCAGCACGACGCCTCGTGTGTCGAGCACGTCTGGGTGTGGGCCCAGTTCGGCGACGGCGAGAGCGACCAGTTTTTCGGCCTCCGCTGCCGTGTCCGGCTTCGCGAGATGGAAGGCCAGGTTGTTGGCAACCACCGCGGTCTGCTGCGGAGACAGATCCTTACGATCAAGGAGTGCTCGATAGGCAGAAGCGATCTGCTCCGGTGTGCCTGTGGTGGCAACGAAGTCCGCATAGACGACCGCCAGTGCCGGCGAGTCAGGATCATGGCGGTTCGCTTTCTCAAACCAGCGATTCAACCGTTCTGACTGCAGCGAAGTCGCGCCGGAGGTCTCAGATGTCAGCACTGCCACGGCCGTGCGAAGAAGACTTTCCAGCGGCAGTGTGTCCCAGCCAGCTTCGAGCAGGTCGAGCGCCTCGTCGGTCCTCTGTGCCCGCCCCAGGAATCCAGCTCGGGCGAGCACGCCATCGCTCGATCGTGCCGCGAATTGGGTGAACACCTGATCGGCGGCCGCGCTGAGGCCGAGGTCTTCGAGCAGGGCGGCAAGGCTGCCCAGTTGGCCGGAGACTTCAGTCGTTGGTGAATCGCCCGGCATGAGCTTTCGGGCGGCAGCGACAGCCGCCGTCCGGTCATTTTCCGCCAGCGACAGCCTCGCCTGCAACGCGGTGACGATCGGCGCCTCGGGAAGTCGCTCTGCCAATGTTTTCAGCCAGATGCGCGCGGCCGTCAGTTCCTTGTGCTGGAGGAGTTTCTCGACGAGCAGGGCCTGAAATGTCGGCGGTGTGTTTGGCGCCGATGCGATCGACAGGAGTTCGTCGCGGGCTTCGTCCCACCGGCCCAGCTGTTCGAGCAACTGCGCTTTCTGGGTGCGTTGCGGATTGGAGAGCGGCTGCCTTGAGGCAAGTGTTGCGATGAGTCCTATTGCCCGCCGCCAGCTGTCGGGCTCGGGCCTCGCAGCGAGGATCGCTATCTGCAGAGCCAGATCCTCGGCAGCCAACTGGCCTTCAGGATCGGCGTTGTCGTCGAGCAGGGCCAGCGCGCGTGTGATGTCTGGGTACCTGCCGGTCTGGGCGGTGAGTTCCGCGAGTGTGCGTCTGGCCCAGACCTGGGTTCGCTTCGTGGCGGAGTCTTCTCGTGTGGCGGCCAGAATCGCCCGCAGTTCCTCGCGGGCTGCTGTCAGTCGGCCCTGTCGAATCAGGAATGCAGTGAGGCTGCGGGAGGCAGTGAGCTTACCGGGGGCGGCTGTGATCGCGTCGCGGAAACTCTGCTCCGCATCGTCGATCCGACCAAACATCTCGTGCCCCTGCGCGACGAACATCTGCCGCTGCGGCGGCGGCAGGGCTCTGCCCCCTTTTTCCAGCGTGAGTTCCGCGGCCTGTTGCTGACCGGCTGCGTTCTGGATCAGCAGCAATGCCATCCAGCCTTCCGGCCGTTGCGGATCCGCATCCACCGCGTCCTGCAGCACCGTGCCCGCCCGATCGATCTTGCCGACGCGAGCGAGCAACTGTCCGAACCAGACCAGGTCGCTCGCAGAATGTTTTTGGTTGCCCGCAAGGCTTCGCTCTGCCAACGCGACGGCGTCGTCGAATTGGCCTGACTTCAGATCGAGCTCGGCGGAGATCCGTTCCAAACCGTTCAGACCATCCGGGCCGACCATGGCGAGGGTCTGCTGCGTCTCTTCCAGGCGATTGGACGCGTAGAGCAAGGACACCAGTTGGCGAATGACCGCCGGGTTGGCGGGGCCCAGCCGCGTGGCCTGCTGCAGCCGTTCGATCGCGGTCGGCAGGTCCCCCTGGAGGACCGCGATCTCTGCGAAGAGTTGCTGGATCTGGGCCCAGCCAGGCCTGTCATTTTCGGCTTCGATGAGCAGGTTTTGTGCGGCGATCAGCTGCGCGGACTCTTCCGAGGAAAGCCCCGGATCGTCGAGGGAGTCCGTCGAGGATGTGGTCGCGGCCGATTTCTTCGCCACCGAAACCCGCACGCCAAGCACCAGGGCGGTGGCGTTGGCCACGCGGCCCTGCGGACTTGTCGGACCCGACAGCCGATTGATCTGCTCGGCTCCGGCACTTGCCTCTTCGACGTCGCCTTGCTCGCAGGCCAGTTCAAACAACGCATTGCGGATGGCCAGGTCGTCGGGCCGTTCCTTGAGCGCGGCCCGCCACAGCCGCTCAGCCTGCTTCGGTTCTCCCATGCCGCGGTGGATCGAAGCGATCGTTGAGAGCAGCCGGACTTTTGGCTCGGATGGCAGATCAAGGGCCTTCTGCTCGAGCTGCGTGAAGATCGCGGCCGACTCTGCCGCCGGTGCCCGCGCCGCCACCTGTGCCCGAACCGTCAGCAGCATGGGGTCATTGGCGATCTCGGCGGAGGCCTTGTCGAGCACGTCTCGGGCCGCCGCGGGCCCCTTTTCCCGCAGGGTGAGCAGCACGAGTGCCGCCAGAGGCTGGGGGGTCGACGGGTTGGCATCCACGTAGTTCCGCAGGATGTCGAAGGCCGCCCCCGATTGACCCTGCCGGACAAGCAGATCAGAACGGAGCAAGGCCAGCTGCGCATCGGAGACGACGGGCGCCTGCTCGAGCGAGTCGAGGAGCCGATCGATCATGGACCAATCGCGTTCGCCAGGGGGGCGCTTCATCTGGCTCGCGATGCGAAGCTGAAGCAGTGGGTTCCAGACCTGTGGCACCGCGGCCAGCCGAGCTGGCGGGAGCGAGCCGGCGATGGCTTCGTACTCCGCGAGCGCGGCGTCCGGCTTGCCGGATGCCGCAAGGGCTCCGGCCACGCCAACCCTCGCGGACAGCGATTGATAGTCACTGTTGAGCACTCGCTGGTTTGCCGCCAGCTGCTCGTCGAACTGTCCCAGCATTTCATAGCAATGCCCGAGGAGAAGATCGACCTGCCTGCTGAGTTGAGCCGATTCAGCGACGAGGGGGCGGACAGCATCGAGCTTCTGCTTCGCAGACAGCCACCGATTTTGCGCCATGAGCAGCCGCGCCTGAAGCAAGCCGACCGCGGGGCGCTTGTCACCGTGCGCCTGTACGAACGTGCGGATCGTCTCGTCCGCTTCGTCGATGCGGTTGGCCTGCAGAAGAACGTCGCCCAGCATCCGCAGGAGCGCAGGCTCGCCCGGCTGCCCCGCCAAACCCTCGCGAAGAATAGTGATCGCCGTGTCGAAGTCCTGACGCTGCGCGGCGACGGTCGCGAGGCCCCGATAGCCTCGTTCGTCATTGGGGAGCAGCGTACGGGCTTTGGTCGCCAGCTGTTCGGCAACGTCGTACCGCTTCTCGGCGATGGACAATTCGA
>CAYSPN010000078.1:0-2401 GCA_964432895.1 uncultured Candidatus Kuenenia sp. | reverse complement strand
CCACGGCGAAGTGACCGCCACGCGGATTCCCTCGCTCGCGCGTCGGGCTTGCATGGGAATCAACCCTCATCCAAGCCAGTAGCGCAAGCAAGGGAATGCGGGTGGCCTCTCGTCACACAACGCGGATTCCCTCGCTCGCGCGTCGGGCTTGCATTGGAGCGGGCGACCCTGCCGCAGCTTGCACGGAACCCCACGTTCATCCCAGCATGTCCGCGATCCGCCGGCCTGGCGACGTCATCGCCAGCGACGCAAGCGCCGTGGCCGTCACCCATCGTCGCCCCGGCGTGGCTTTACCGACGCGGCCCGCCACGCACGAGACCACGTCGAGCGTGATGCGGTGATGCGTGACTGTGTGCGTGATCGTACCAAGCCTGCTGGTCACGCCACACGCGAGGCCGCTGAGCAAATCCGACCGTTCGATGCCTCGCCTCGCCGCTCCTACCGCCCCCGACACCCGGGGAAAATCCCAGAGGCCTTCCCACCATTCACCCGGCCCGCGACGGACCACGAGCACGCGGCCCGCACGCCGCACCACCACCGCCGTCTCGTGCACCGCTTTCGTCTCACGCCGCACGGCCTTCATCGGAATCTCGGCCACACGGTTCGTCCGTCTGGCTGCGCAATGATCGGCGAGCGGGCATGTGCCGCAGAGCGGCTGATCCGGCGTGCAGACCATCGCGCCCAGATCCATCAGCGCCTGGTTGAACTTCCCAGGATGCTGCTTCGGCACGAGCCCGGCGGCGATCTCCCAGATCGGCTCGTCACCGGCCGCGGCCCCGAGCGGCGCCGCATGGCCGGCCAGCCGTGCGATCACCCGTCGCGAGTTGGCCTCCACGATCGGCTCGGGAAGATCGAACGCGATCGAGGCGATCGCACCGGCCGTGTAGCGGCCGATGCCAGGGAGGCTGCGGAGCCCTGCGACCGTCCGCGGAAATTCGCCGGCGTGGTCGGCAACGATTTTTTTCGCAGCGGCGTGCAGTTGCCGCGCACGGCGGTAGTAGCCGAGCCCCTCCCAGAGCCGCAGCACGTCGTGCTCGGCCGCCGCAGCCAGATCCGCCACGGTGGGAAACCGGTCCAGAAACCGAACATAAAAATCCTTCACCCGCTCCACCTGCGTCTGCTGGAGCATGATCTCGCTGACCCAGACACGATACGGATCCTGCGACCGGCGCCACGGCAGATCCCGCCGCGCACGGCCATACCAGGCCAGCAGTGCCCGCACCACCGCGGTCTTCCCTGCCTTCTTCACGCGAGCCCCTTGCAAACCGGTGTTTCTTGAGTTCCAAAACACCATAGCGTAGCCCGCAGAATCCCCGGCGCCGTCAGCATTCATGGCCGAAAAACTCACCCTCAAGCATCATGACTCACCGGCGGGTGCCGCCTGGGAGTTCGTTCATCCGCGGTGTGCCCGCCGGCGTCGCGCCGACATGGAGGAGGTGGAGGCGATGGTGGAGGCTGGCGAGACGGAGATCGCGCGAGACGAACTGGTCTGGCTGCTCTCGGAGTGCCCCGACTTCCTCGATGCCCACGTGCACCTGGGGCTGATCGCCCTTGAGGAGGACGATCCGAAGCTGGCGCGGGGCCACTTCGGCCGGGCCTATGAACTCTGCCTGCGGGCGTTGGAGGCCGCCGATAACCCGCAGCCGCTTCCCTACACGCTCGATGGAAACAGGCCGTTTTACGAGGCGGCGAAAGGACTCGTGCACTGCCTGCTCGACATGGGTCGCCAGAAGGTGGCACAGGATGTCTGTCGCCGGATCGCGCCACTCGATCCGTCCGATCCGCTGGCGATTCAGCGGCTTGCGGAGCACCGCGCATGATGAAACCCGTCGCTCCTTCTGCGCCACGGTTCATCGTGCTCGAAGGCATCGATGGCGCAGGGAAGTCGTCGCAGGTGGAGCCGCTCATCGCCTGGCTTCGCGGAAGTGGCCGCACCGTGACCACCTGCCGTGATCCCGGCGCGACCACGGCGGGCGACGCGATCCGCGCGATCCTGCTCGACCGCCACGATCTCCAACTGGCACCGACCTCCGAGATGCTCTTGTATATGGCCGCGCGGGCACAACTCGTCAGCGAAGTCATCCAGCCGAGCCTGGCCCGCGGCGAATGGGTGGTGTCCGACCGCTACCTGCTGGCCAACATCGTCTATCAGGGCCACGCCGGCGGCCTCGATCCCGACACGATTCGGCAGGTGGGAGCGGTCGCCACGGGCGGGCTCGAGCCCGATCTCGTTCTGCTGCTCGACGTC
This sequence comes from uncultured Candidatus Kuenenia sp., assembly GCA_964432895.1. Classification (GTDB taxonomy): domain Bacteria; phylum Planctomycetota; class Planctomycetia; order Pirellulales; family UBA1268; genus CAMCQY01. The sequence continues at coordinate 153 of CAYSPN010000078.1, read as the reverse complement.
GATCTGCAGACGGCGGCCCGCCGGCTGGCCCGACCGCTCGACAAGCTGGAGAACCGTGGCGACGAGTATCGCGGCCGACTACGGGCGGGGTATCTTGCCGAGGCAGCCCGGCGGCCCGATCGCATCGCCGTCGTCGATGCGACCGGCGATCCC
>CAYSPN010000077.1:0-12050 GCA_964432895.1 uncultured Candidatus Kuenenia sp. | reverse complement strand
TGCCCGCACCGCTCCGCCGATGCCGGCTCGCCCCGCCAAGCCTGCTGCCAAAAAGGATGGCGAGGAAGACCGTCGCGGTTTTCTTGAGATTGCAATGGGCTCATTCATGGCGATGGGGTTCACCGCGCTCTCGGTTACCGGTGGCCTGTTCACCCTCGGCCTTGCCCGATACATGTTCCCCAACGTGCTCGCCGAGCCGCCGAGTCGGTTCAAGGTCGGCTTCAAAGAGGGCTTCCCGTCCGGCAAAGTGGAGACGAAGTTCGTCCCGCAATACGGCGTCTGGGTCGTCAATGGTGAGTTCCAGGGGCAGCAGCAGATTTATGCCCTGAAGACCGTCTGCACCCACCTGGGCTGCACGCCCAACTGGCTGGAGGCGGAGCAGAAATTCAAATGTCCCTGCCACGGCAGCGGCTTCTACAAGGACGGCGTTAATTTCGAGGGGCCGGCGCCGCGTCCGCTTGAGCGGTACGCGATCCGCATCTCGGACGACGGTCAGTTGGAGATCGACAAGAGTAAGGCGTTTCAGGAAGAGCTTGGCCAGTGGGCCGATCCCGATTCCTACGTCACTGTGTAACCATTCATCTCATTGGGCAAACAAGAGACCGGGGAAGTAGTCCTCCCGCGAAATTATTTCTATGGCCATCGGCGAAACCATCCGCAACTCCCAAATCTGGAAGAGCATCTTCCGACACCCGATGCCGCTTGACCGGCGGAATCGGATCGTGGTGATGCTGACCAACTTCTTTCTCCACCTCCACCCCGTCTCGATCAAGAAGCAGGGGATCGCCCTGTCGTTCACGTGGTGCATGGGTGGAGTGACCTTCTTTCTGTTCCTGGTGGAAACAGTCACCGGCGTGTTGCTGATGTTCTATTACCGGCCCACGCTGGAGTGGGCCTACAACGACATCCTGGCCCTTCGCGACGTGACAAGCCTCGGCATCCTGCGGGAATTGCACCGCTGGGGGGCCCATGCGATGGTGATCACGACCTGGTTACACATGTACCGCGTGTTTCTGACGGGCAGTTACAAACCGCCGCGGGAATTCAACTGGGTGATCGGTGTGATCCTGTTGCTGCTCACACTGCTCCTGTCCTTCACGGGCTACCTTTTGCCCTGGGATCAGCTGGCCATCTGGGCCATTACCGTGGGCTCGAACATGGCCCGGGCAACGCCGATCCTCGGGTATGAGGGGCCGGGCCAGCAATTGCTGACGATCGGCGGGATCGACATGATCACCGACGGTTCCGACGCCCGCTTCGGCCTGCTCGGTGCCCGGTTTGTCGGTGAAGAGACGCTCAACCGATTTTACGTGCTGCACTGCATCGCCATTCCACTGGCGGTAGCACTGCTGCTGGCGATCCATTTCTGGCGCGTGCGAAAGGACGGCGGCATCAGCGGCCCGCTGTAAGTCGAACCCCATGCACTCAAACGGATTTTTCCTGAAGGACGTCGCCGGTTTTCTCGGCGGCTACTACACGTTCATCGCGATCATGAACGGCATCGCCGCTCTGATCCTCTGGCGGCGAAAGAACCAGCCCGGCTGGGCCATCACCTGGGCGGTCGTCGCCGGTGTGATGATGATCCTCGCCAGTCTGGCTCTCTCCGGGTCGGCCTCGCTCGTGCCGTCGTTGCCGCTCTCGGTTCGAATGCTGGTCAATAAATTGTCCGGCCCGGTGCTCTACACGCTCGGCACGACGGCGCTGTTCACGGTGCTGTTCGTGTTTCGCAAGTTCTTTGTGAAGCCGATGGTGGCCTGGACGGTCCTCAACGCCTTGCTCGTGCTGATGGGCTTGTCGATGGCCGACGAGAACTTCGCCTCCATCGTGATGAAGCCCGACAACGTGCCGATCGTGGGACTCATATTTATGTTGGCTTTCTTCACCTGGGTCGCCACCAGCCAGGCCGTGGTGAACGACGAGCGGATTGCCCAGGGGCTCCCGCCGATGGAGAAACTCAACGACGAAAAGGTGCTTGTGTGGCCCGATCTGGTCTACACGGAACTGATCTGTATGGTGGCCGTCTCCGCCTTCCTGCTGGTCTGGGCGATCGTTCTCCAGGCACCGCTCGAGGAGCCTGCCTCGAGCGTCAAGACGCCGAATCCGTCGAAGGCCCCGTGGTACTTCCTCGGACTGCAGGAAATGCTCGTCTACTTCGACCCGTGGTATGCGGGCGTCGTGCTGCCCAGCATGGTCGTCTTCGGCCTCATGGCGATGCCCTACCTCGACTTCAACAAGAAGGGTAACGGCTACTATTCGATCGAGGAGCGGAAGTTCAGCTACCTCGTCTACCAGTTCGGGTTTTTCGAACTCTGGATCACCCTGATTATCCTGGGCACGTTCCTTCGCGGGCCCAACTGGAACTTCTTCGGACCGTTCGAGTATTGGACGCCCTACAAGGTCGAGGTGCTCAACAACGTCGACCTGCCGCAGATGTTCTGGGTCAACCTGCTCGACAGGCCGCTGCCGCGGGCGCCGCAGGGGGCCAGCGCCCTCACGCAGGTGGGCACCATCCTCTTGCGCGAGGCGCCGGGTCTGGCTCTACTGGGGGCCTACCTTGTGCTGTTGCCTCCGCTTCTGGCCGTGACGGTGTTTCGGAAGTTCTTCGCCAAGATGGGCTTCGTGCGCTACATGATCATGGCCAACCTGATGCTTTTGATGCTCACGCTGCCGCTGAAGATGATCCTGCGTTGGACGCTCAACCTGAGGTACATCGTGAGCATTCCTGAATTCTCGCTGAATTTTTAGCGTCGGGCGTTGGCTTCGTGTCCGGCTTGATGTGATGACAATCCCCTGCTGAAAGCCTCCGTCTCCGTCGCTCAAACCCTGTCGCTCAAATACAGATGCCTGCAACAGAACAAACTTGGTGGAATCTCAAGGTGCTGCACGTCGTGTTTGGCGTGACGGCGATCCTGCTTCTGCTCGCCACGGTCCTGATGCTGGTCTCGGACCACAATCGACCGTGGAAGCAATACCAGCGGGAGTTCCGGGCTCTGGAGACCTGGTCGGCGGCGGCTCGCATCGATGAGCAGGACTCGCGGTCTTTCGAACAGCAGTCGGAGCAACTCGAGGCGGCACTGGCTGAGGCCCGCAGGGCTGATCTCGATCCTGCCCTCGCTGAGGCCTTCCTCGCGGAGGTCCGCACCGTGCCGGCCGACGCCCAGGCTGCCGATCGCGCCACGCTCGATCTCGATCAATTGAAGTCGCAGGCCGACGCCTCGGAGAGACTGGTGCTCCGTGGGGATCTGATCGCCCGCCTGCGTGACATCGCACAGCGGGCGAAGTTCCGCGAAGACCTGCTGGCTGGCGCCCTCAAGCTCCGGAAGGCCGAACTCGACAAGAATCGTGCCGACTACGAGCTGGGCGTGGCCGAAGAGGCGTCGCAGGACAAGCTGGCCGCGCTGTTGGCCCTCGCCGATTCGAAGCGTGCGGAGGTCGCGACCGCGACGCTCGACTTCCAGACCGCCAACACACACCGGAAGTCGCTCGATGCCACGCTCAAGAAGCTGACTGCCGGCGAGGATGCCGCTGCCAAGACGCTTGCGGACCACCGCTCCAAGCTTAATCAGCTGTCGAAGGCGTTGAAGGACAGGGCGCCCAATGCCGGCAAGACGCTGCTCGAACTGCCGGTGCTCGACGCCTTCAATGGACCGTTGCGGATCGACCAAATTTGGTTGCCGCAGCTGACGATCAACAACAACTTCCGCGACGTTGCGCGGTTCGACCGCTGCATCACCTGCCACAAGGGCATGGACAAGTCGGTTCCCGGCTCGCCCACCGACCCGGCCTATCGGCAGACGGAAACGGTCACCCTCTCGCTGCCCACCCCGGCCAAGGCCCCAGAGCGTCTTGTGGTGGAAGGCGACGGCAATCAGCAGCTTGAAGATGCCTACGGTTTTCATCTCGCCCCGCAGGGCCTGTTCCATGCAGAAGACCCGATGGTCAGTGTCGTGCTGCCGGAATCGCCAGCCGCGGCCGCAGGCCTGATGACTGGTGACGTGATCGTCGACATCAACGGCGGGAAAACGCTCGCACGGAAGGTGGCGGCGACCGGCTTTCTCGAGACGCCCCAGTGGGGAAAACCGCTCGAAATCACGGTGAGCCGTGGCGTGCCACAGCCCTATTCCACGCATCCCAGGCTCGATCTCTTCGTGGGCTCGACCAGTCCGCATCCGATGCAGACCTTCGGCTGCACGGTCTGCCATCAGGGGCAGGGGAGTGCGACGAGTTTCAAGTGGTCCTCGCACTCGCCTAACACGCCCAAGCAGGGGCATGAATGGCATGTCGAACATGGTTGGTTCAACAACCACCACTGGATCTACCCGATGCTGCCGCAGCGGTTCGAGGAGTCGAGCTGCTTGAAGTGCCACCACCAGGTGGTCGATCTCGAGCCGAGCGAACGGTTCCCCGAGCCACCGGCTCCGAAGCTCGTCGAGGGCTATCACCTCATCCGCCAGTACGGCTGCTACGGCTGCCATGAGATCAACGGCTGGTCGGGCCCCGACAAGCGAATCGGTCCTGACATGCGGCTGGCTCCCAACTATCACGAGGTCGCTGAAGCCCTCTCTTCCGACGCCGGTCTGGCAGCCCTTGGCTCCACCGCCACCCGCTGGGTGGAGGACGTGCGGTCGAGTCCGGATGGCCGCCAGTCGCGGGACCGTCTCCGCGACATGATCGAACGCGACGCAGCCGCGGGGGCCGATGCCAAGCTGTCGGCCCGCAGCCATCAGCTCGCCTCGCTTCTCAAGGATCCGGAGACCCCGGGCACGCTGCCCAAGGTGGGCCCGTCGCTGCGGCATGTCGCCAGCAAGGTCGGCTTCGATTGGCTCTACGCGTGGCTACGCAACCCGCAGGACTTCCGCCCGTCCACCAAGATGCCGAGGTTCTTCGGGCTCTGGGAGCATCTCGAGGGCAAGGGCCTCGAGGAATCGATGCGTTACGAGCCTCTCGAAATCCGCTCAATGACTTCGTACCTGCAGCGGTCGAGCCAGCCTTTTGAGTATGTGAAGCCGTATGCCGGGATCACGGCCCCGCCCGATATCGAGCGTGGCAAGAAGGTGGTGCAGGTGCGTGGCTGCCTGGCTTGCCATCAGCACGCCGACTTCCCCGAGGCGACGAGCACACATGGGCCGAACCTATCGCGGATCGGCGCGAAGGTGGCGTCGAACCCGCGCGGCGCGGCGTGGCTCTATAGCTGGCTCCGCGAGCCCGCCCGCTATCACCCGCGGACACTGATGCCGAATGTGCTGCTCGAGCCGGTGACGTTGCCTGATGGAAGGGTGAGTGATCCCGCCTCGGACGCCACTGCGTATCTGCTCCGGTCAACGGAAGATTGGAAGGCCACGGAGGTCCCGGCAGCCGATTCGTTGACCGCTGAAGAACGGAAGGCCCTCGACGAACTGGCCCTGATGTATCTCAAGGACCGCTTCCCCACCGCACGGGCGGAGGAGGTGCTTGCCAACGGTCTCGGTGCAGATCAGGCCAAGATTCAGGGCGACGAGCAGATGCTGTTGGGCATGTCGTCTGCCGATCGAGATGCCACGCTGCTCCACTACGTCGGCAAGAAGACGATCGCGAAGCTTGCCTGCGCCTCCTGCCACGACATCCCGGGATTTGAAGACGCGAAGGCCGCCGGTGCGGCGCTCGCGGACTGGGGCCGCAAGGATTCGTCGAAGATCGCGTTCGAACAGGTCTCGCATTTCGTGATGCATCAACTCGCCGAAAAGCATGGGCATGGAGGTCATGGCGGCGTGCATGGAAACGGTCATGGCGGCGGCCACCACGGTACCGGCCATGCCGCGTCCGGCCACACCGACGCTTCGTCTCCGCATGCGGTCCAGCAGGACGAGCCCCTGGCGCCCGATCTGGCCTACACCACCACCGCCGAGTCGCACGTGTCTCCGGAATCGGTCGACCCGTCGACCGGCTTTTTCCTCGAGAAACTCTTGGCGCATGAGCGAGAGGGATTCCTTTGGCAGAAGCTCCGCGCACCGCGGAGCTACGACTACAAGAAGGCGGAAAACAAGAGCTACAACGAACGCTACCGCATGCCAAAATTCCCGTTCAACGACGAGCAACGGGAAGCCGTGATGACATTCGTGCTCGGTCTGGTGGCGGAACCGCCGGCGCCACAGTTCGTCTACCACCCCTCACCTCGCGAAGAGGCCCGGATCGCCGGGCTCAAGGTGGCCGAGCAATACAACTGCGGTGGCTGCCACACCCTGCAGATGGATCGCTGGGACATTCGTTACAAGCCGGGGTCGCTCGGCGAGGCCCCCGCAGTCGCCGACTATCCGTTCCTGTCGCCCCACTTCACGGAGCAGGACGTCGCCAAGTCGCTCATGACCGATCGGCAAGGACGCCGTGGGGCGACGTTGCACGGCATGCCGACGCTCGATCCCGTCACCGGCAAGCCGCAGATGGTTGACGAGGACGGCATCCCGATCGAAGAAGGTGATACTGAAGCATCGCCACATCAGCCCGTCATGCTCTGGCACGACACGTTGGTCGATGGCGAACCACGGCTCGTGGGCAGTCAAAACGTCATCGTGCCCGCCGACGCGATCAAGGCCGGCAAGCAGTATCCCGCCCATGGCGGCGATCTGGCGCGACTCCTGTTCCCAGTCGTGATCGCCGACGAGAAGCAGATCAATCCCAACGTCAAGCCCGATGACGCGTGGGGCTGGCTGCCGCCTCCGCTGGTCGGTGAGGGAAAGAAGGTGCAGTCTGGCTGGCTGCACAAATTCCTTCTCAATCCGCATACGATCCGGCCCTCGGCGGTGCTCCGGATGCCGAAGTTCAACTTCCACTCGTCGGAGGCCGCGGCACTCGTGAATTACTTCGCGGCCGTGGACGGCGCGGACTATCCCTACGTCTATGACCCGCGGCTCGACGAGAGTTCGTTGGCTGCCGTCGAGCAGGGCCACCCCGGCCACCTCGACGGAGCGATGAAGATCGTCACGAACAACAACTACTGTGTGAAGTGCCACCTCGTCGGCAGCTATGCACCGCCGGGCAATCCGAAGGCGCTTGCACCGCAGTTGGAGCGTGTCCATGAGCGGCTGCGGCCCGACTATGTCCACAATTGGATCGCGAACCCCAAACGGTATCTCCCGTACACGGGCATGCCGGTCAATATCCCCTTCGACAAGCCGGTCAGCCAGGATCTCTATGCCGGCACGAGTGAACAGCAGGTCGACGCCCTGACCGACCTGTTGATGCACTACGACACATTCGCCAAGCAGAACCTGTCGCTCGAGGCCTATCTCAAGCAGCAGCCCCCCCAACCGGCCGGCCAGCCCGCCGCCAGTCCAGCCGGCCAGCCACCAGCACCTGTTCAGGACTCCAAGGCCTCGCGGGAGGAAAAAGCCTCTCCCGAGAAAATCTCCTCCCGCCGCCCCGGAGTGGCGCTAAACTAAGAGGGACACGCGGACCGCCGTCGGTCCGTCCTGTCGAGCATCAATCGTCCATCCGCCAAGCCCGAGCCAGTCTTTGCCCATCCGGAGAGATCCATGAAAGCTACGAAGTTCCTTGCTGCCGCCGGTCGTTCTTTCACCACCGCCCTGCCTGCGCTTGTGGCGTCGTGCGGCCTCGCCTCCGGCGTGGCCGGTGCTGAGGAGTGGGGCACGATCAAGGGACGGTTTCTCTACGGCGGCGACGCACCGACGGCGGCCGAGATCAAGGCCGACAAGGACGTCGAGGTGTGTGGCAAGCACAAACTCGTCAGCGAGGAGTTGGCCGTCGGCGCCGATAAGGGGGTGGCCAACGTCGTCGTGTTCGTGCGAGACAAGGGAGTGAAGGTGCACCCCGATGCTGCCGCAGAGGCGAAGGCTGCCAAGGTCGTGCTCGACAACAAGGACTGCCGCTTTACGCCCCACGTTGTCGTCGTCCACACCGGGCAACCGCTGATCATCAAGAATTCCGACACCGTCGGCCACAACAGCAACGTGGCAACGATCAAGAACCCGCCATCAAACAGCCTGATTCCCGCCGGTGGTGAGTCGAGCATCCCTTTCGCCAACGAAGAAGCTATCCCGGCGCAGGTCACCTGCAATATCCACCCATGGATGAAGGCTTGGGTCGTCGTGCGTCCAAACCCCTACGCGGCCGTGTCGGCTGCTGACGGCTCGTTCGAGATCAAGAATGTGCCTGCCGGCGAGGTGGAGTTGCAACTCTGGCATGAGAAGGCCGGCTACATCGGCGAGATCACCGTGGGCGGCAAGAGCGAGAAAATCGCCAAGGGACGACGCAAGGTGAAGGTCGAGGCTGCCGGTACGAACCTCGGCGACATGGTTCTGGCTCCTGGCATCTTTCAAAAGTGATCTGAAATGAAGCGGGCTTTTGCAGGAATTGTCGTGTCTGGTGTCGTGGCCTGCATCGGCTGTGGGCCGACCAGAGTGGTCGCGCCTGGGGCCGATGCGGAGGCGGCCGGCCGGATTCGCGCCACGCTTGTGTCGGCATCGTCCGCAGCCGGCTCGGCAGAGGCGACGACGGCCGCCACTGGCACCGGCTGGGGGACCCTCAAGGGACGTTTCACGTTCGCCGGTGCGCCGCCGCAGCCCAAGGCGTTGGTCGTCGACAAGGACACCGAGGTTTGCTCCAAGGACGGCATGAAACTGCTCGATCGGTCTGTGCTCGTGGATGCTTCGAGCAAGGGACTGGCGAATGTGGTGGTGTTTGCGCGGAAAACGAGCCGCGTGAAGACCGCGGCCGCCGAGACACCGCTCGTGTTTGACCAGAAGAACTGCGAGTTCCTCTCGCCGGTGTTTGCCGCCCGTGTTGGCCAAGTGGTCGATGTTCGCAACAGCGACCCGATCGGCCACAACACCAACATCGCGGGGTCGGCATTCAACCAACTGATTCCGGCGGGGCAGGGGACCGCCTACAAGCCCGATGCCGAAACCGGCATGCCGACGATGGTCACCTGCAACATCCATCCCTGGATGAAGGCCTACGCCGTGTTTCGCAAGGACGGCTATGTGGCCGTCAGTGCCGCGGATGGTTCGTTCACGATCCCCGATCTGCCTGCCGGCGAGACGATCGAATTTCAGGTCTGGCACGAACGTTCCGGGGGGCCCAACGGCGCCGTGGGACTCGAGAAGCCCGAACTGAAATGGACTCCGAAGGGTCGTTTTCAGGTCAAGCTGGAGCCTGACGAAGTCAAAGACCTTGGCACCCTCGAGATTCCGGCCGGAGTCGTCGGCGGCTGACCCGCTGTTTTCTCGTTCCCCAGCACGTCACCTTCCCTTCACGCCTTCCCTCCCCCAATTTGCTCAACAGGCCGCTTCGATGAACAGCTTTTCGCGCATTGCGTTCCTGCTGGCCGCCGGATGCCTTCTGTCCGTCGGATGTGGAAAAACTCCGTCTGCGTCCTACCGGCTCAACATGGTCGAGGCCACGAAGCAGCGGCTCACGACCGAACAGGAGCGGCAGGTGGCGACCGTGCTGCTGGCGATGTTCGGCACCCCGGACGAACCGGTCGCGCTTCCAGAGTTTGGGCTCGATGAGGCGAAACTCCGCCTGGCCAGCGGCCCTGTCCGCAGCGACATCGTAGGCCGTAAGAATGGCCTCTACCGTGAGCACTGTGCCCACTGTCACGGTGTCACGGGGGATGGCATGGGGCCCACGGCTGCCTTCCTCAATCCATATCCCCGCGACTACCGCCCCGGTATCTTCAAGTTCAAGAGCACCGAGCGGGCCGATAAGCCGACTCATGCCGACCTTCTCCGCATCCTGCGGAATGGAATCGCTGGCACGTCGATGCCTTCATTTGCGTTGCTCAGCGAGCCACAGATCGACGCACTCGCCGAATATGTCAAATACCTGAGCATCCGAGGCGAAACCGAACTGGCGCTGATGCGGGCCTATTTCGAACTCGATGACGACGCGAAGGGGATCCTGCCGGAGACTCGGGAATTCCTTGTTGACGAGACGGCCGGGCCGATCGCCGAAAAGTGGAAGTCGGCAGACGCGGCACAGATCGCTGTACCGGATATGCCAGCAGACATCGATCTCGCGGCGTCGATCGCCAAGGGGAAGGAACTCTTTTATGGCGATAAGGCCAACTGCGTGAAGTGCCATGGCGTCACCGGTCTGGGCGACGGGCAGGCCAACGACTACGACGACTGGAACAAGGCGATCGTCGAGATCAACAAGGAGATCAAGGGTGGGCTCGCCAAGGCTGGTGAGACCTCGACTTCCGGCATGTCGTCCGATGAGGCTGCCGAGCATCGCAAGCAGGTCGCCTGGCTTGGAAAGTTCTCGCACGTGGTCGACGGCGACGCCCTGGCCCCGAGGACGATCCCGCCGCGGAACCTGAGGCTGGGCGTCTACCGCGGCGGCCGCCGGCCGCTCGACCTCTACTACCGCATCCACGCCGGCATCAACGGGGCGCCGATGCCGGCCGCCAAGGGAACGGTCCCGCCCGAAGACATCTGGCACATCGTCAACTACATCCGTTCGCTTCCCTACGAGTTCGACGGTGAGCTGGGGGCCGACCGGCCAATGGTCGCGAGAGACAGGTTCTGAATCGCGGTTCAATTGAACATCATGCGGGCAGTCGCGTTATCACGGCGAACAACCGAAACCGGAAACAGCAGAAAGTAGCAGTGCAATGGGCAGCCGACTCGGTGGCATCTTCTGGAGCCTGATCTTCCTGGCCGTGCCGGTGCTCGGCGTGGCAACGTTCGCCGTTGCCCCGGCATACAACATCTGGCTGCCGAAAGACGTCTCGGAGCATGGTTCGTCGATCGACGGGCTTTTCTACTTTATTCTGGCACTGACCGGCGTCGTGTTCATCGCGACCGAGGGGCTGCTCTTCTGGTTTATCTGGAAATATGATGCCGCGAAGGCCAAGGGGCCGGCGACCTATATCCACGGCAGCCACACGCTCGAAGTGGTGTGGACGATCATCCCGGCCGCCACGCTGTTGTTTCTGGCGATCTACCAGATGAACACCTGGGCCGACGTGAAGATGCGTCGGCCGGCGATGGCCCCGACGGTGGAGGTGGTCGCCAGGCAGTTCGAGTGGCGGCTGCGGTATCCGGGCCGGGATGGCATGCTCGGCACCAGGGACGACCTGTTTCTGACCAACGACCTGCACCTGCCTGTGGATGAGGACGTGCTCATACAGCTCAAGAGCATGGACGTGCTGCACAGCTTTTTCCTGCCGAACCTCCGCATCAAGCAGGATGCCGTGCCGGGCATGAAGATTCCCGTCTGGTTCAAGGCCAAGGAGACCGGACAGTTTGACATCGTCTGCGCCGAACTCTGCGGCTGGGGCCACTATAAGATGAAGGGACGGGTGACGATTGAATCCCGCGCGGATTTTGACCGGTGGCTGGAGGAGACCTACGCCCGTCAGGAAGCCACGCAGCCTGCCCCCGAAGACACCGCCGCGGCCGCGGCCGACTAAGACCACCGACACCGATCAAAGACCGTTTTTTCCGTTTTTCTGGAGAGTTCCATGAGCACCGCCACAGCGTCCACGCTCTCGCACGGCACTGCCACGAGTCTGCCTCCCGCCCGTAAGCCGCGGCCGGTGGCAGAGTTCCTGTCCACCTACGTCTTCTCGAAAGACCACAAGGTGATCGGGCTGCAGTTCCTCTTTTCCACGCTGCTGTGGTTCCTGATCGGTGGGCTCCTAGCCCTCGCCGTGCGCTGGCAGATCGCCTGGCCATGGTCCGACGTGCCGGTGCTCGGCAAGCTGTTCGCCCAACAGGGCGGCCAGATGGCGCCCGAGTTCTACACGATGCTCTTCACGATGCACGCCACGGTGATGATCTTTCTTGTGATCATTCCGATCCTCGCGGGGGCCTTTGGCAACTTCTTGATCCCCCTCATGATCGGCGCCGACGACATGGCCTTTCCGACGCTGAACATGCTCTCCTACTGGTTCATGTGGCCGGCGTTTCTCTTCTTCGGCGCGAGCTTTTTCGTCGAGGGGGGCGCCGCCTCGGGCGGCTGGACGAGCTATCCGCCGCTTTCCACGAACACGGCCTCCGCTCCAGGGAGCGGGATGGGGCAGACTCTCTGGCTCCTCGGTCTGACGATGG